>JBCDKH010000136.1 GCA_038746835.1 Planctomycetota bacterium
CCCCGCGCCCCCCGCCCCCATCAAAATTCCCCGGCCGTGGCGTCTGGTCAAACAACAAACAACCGCGCCGGCGGCAACGAACCGTTGCCGCCGTCACTGCCATCGTGGTGTTTGCCGGCTCAGGCGGTGAAGCTGCTTCCGCAGCCGCAGGTGCTGGTGGCGTTGGGGTTCTTGAAGACGAAGCCGGTGTGCAGGCCTTCGCCGTGGAAGCCGATTTCCACGCCTTCGAGGTAGAGGAGGCTTCGCTCGTCGCAGACGAGGCGGATGTTCTGGCTCTCCATGAGCTCTTCGCCCTCCTCGGGGCCGTCGTCGAGTTCGACGAGGTCGAGAGTGTATTGGAAGCCGCTGCAGCCGCCGCCCTTGACGCCGACGCGTAGGAAGGTCTTGCTCTCGTCGAGCTCCTGGTCCTTGATATACTCACGGATCTCGTCAGCGGCCGGCTCGGTGAGGCTGACGGGCGAAGTGGCGGTGTCGAGAGTGGCTGTGGTGCTCATGGTCGTTCCTTACGTCGGCAGTTGGCACGGGGTGCGGTGGAGTATAGCGGATGGGACGCGACGGTGTCGCAGCACGCATCGAAGCTGAAAACACATCGGGCGACGCGTGGTTTCACTCCAGTCGCTCAACGACCTCGCCCTCCGGGCGGTGGCCACCCTCGACGTTGGTGTCGTGGAGGCTGGTGACGTAGCCGCTGACGATGATCAGGTCGTTGTAGCCGAGCCGCCCTTTCCACGCGGGCATGCCGCGGTCGGCGATGCCCTGCTCGGTGATGGTCAGGACGTCCATAGCGGTCGTGGCGGCGATCCAGGCGTTGTCTGTCAGGTTGGGTGCCGTGACGGTGCCGCGGCCGTCGTTGTGATGGCAGCTGGCACAGTTGGCGGCGTAGATCGCTTTGCCGTGGGAGAGGAGCGTCGGGTCGCTGCGGACGCGGGCGAGGCTCTCGGCGTCGAAGCTCAGGCGGTCCATCGTCCCGACGACGGCCTCGGCCTCGGCTTCGACGGCACGCTCGAAACGACCCGTCGCCCCGGCCTCAGGGCCGACAAGTGCCAGCAGCGAGACGTAGCCGACGCCCCACGCGACCAGCGCGGCGATGGCGAGCTTGAGCCAGAGGGGCGTCGGGGTCATGGGGTCGATTCGCGGCCGAGGGTCTGGAGGTAGGCGATCAGCGCGACGACGCGTTTGCGTTCGAGGCCCGACTCGGCACCGCGGGCTTCGAGGTCGGCGGCGATCGCGCGGGCCTGGTCGAGGGCGTCGTCGGGCAAGTCGACCTCGTCACTGAGTAGATCGGGCATCGCGGGCATCAGACTTCGCGGAAGCACGGCCTGGGGCGACTCGAAGTGACGGAGGTGCCACGTCGCGTCGAACTTGCCGCCGACGCGCGCGAGGTCCGGGCCGACGCGGCGGACGCCGATCAGGTCGGCCTCGAAGCGATCGGGCATCGACGTGACGTCGCCGTAGCGACGCGTCTCGCCGAGGATCGGGCGGACGACCTGCGTGTGGCACTGGTTGCAGCGGTGTGTCCGATAGACGTCACGGCCGATCTCTTCGAGCGGCGAGAGCTTCGCGACTTCTGGCGGACGGCTCAGACCAGCGGCGGCGTGGGAGAGCGTCGAGAAGCCGATCGCCCCGGCGATCACGACCACCGGCACCGCAGCCGTTGCGAGCGTGCGGCGTTCGAGCTTCCGGTGCCACGACAGCGACCAGGCCGACTCGAGCTTGGCCGCGAGCGGCAGGATGGTGTGTTCGTGTGCGTAACGCGATTCGTGCGTCGCGGTCTCGGGCGTGACGGTTGGCGGAAGTTCGAGGGCGACCCGGCCGCGAATCGCCGTCCAGGCGAGCCAGAGCCACCCGCCGGCGACCACGAGCCAGCCGATCGCCTGGAGCGTGTAGAGCGGTGCCGTCGCCCGCGTCGTCTCGATGACCTCGGGGAACCGCAACGCGCCGGTCGGCGTGAGGGTCTGCCACATCAAACCCCGGCCGAGCCCGGCGAGGTGGCCCGGCAGGACTGCCAATGCGATGCCGGTCACGATCGTCCAGAACGGCAGTGTCGTCCGGCTCATCGTGGTCACGAGTATCGCCGCAGCGAAGCCGAGCGCGACGACGAGCAGGCGAAGATCGAAAGCGGACGACTGCCAGGCGGTGAACTGTCCGACGGCTTGGAATCGAAGGAGTGACAGCAGCCCGCCGTCGATGGCGACGACCAGGATCGCGACGAGGCCGACGTTGAGCCAACGCCGACGCGATGCATCGACCGGTGCGTCGACGGCGACGAGGTTGAAGACGCCGGCGAGCGTCCCGGCCAAGGCGAGCAAGGCGCCGGCCGTCCCGAGCGCGGCCAAGGCCGTGGGCCCGCCAGTGTGATGCAGGGTCGCCAGGCCGGCGAGCGGTGTGCCGATGAGCGTCAGCCACAGGTGGACGACGGCCAGGCGATGGCTTCGCCACGTCCCGACGAGTCGGTAGGCGATGGCGAAGCCGGGCAGCATCAGGCCGACCGTGAGCCAGCTTCCGGCGACGACGAGCCGCACGGGTAGCGGTGGCTCGATGAGTCGGAGGACGAGGTCGAAGGCGACCGTCGTGGCTAGTCCTGCGAAGGCGGCCGTCGCGAACCAGGTGGCGGGCGATCGTCCCGGGATCGCGTCGAGCCGACTGACGGCTACGGCGATCACCAGCACGGCCGAAAGCACCGGCAGCGATTCGGCAAAGACGGTCATCGATGCGCCGGTCGACCCGACGAGCAGCCCGGCGACCGCCAGCTGCCAAGCCCAGAAGCGACGGATCGATGGCCGACGTGCCGGCTTGAGCGACTGCAGCGCATTGAAGACGAGTCCGAGGACGAGGGTCTGCGTGGCGATCGGGCGACCCGCCGCGAAGAGCCCGCCGTCGAACAGGTTCGTGACCGAATGAAGCGTCACTGCCGACCACGCATGTCCGCCCTCACGCAGCGTCTCCGCCCAGCCCGGCATCGGCAGTGCCAGCATCGACAGCCCTGCCAGGAGCAATCCGACGACGCCCCACACGCCGGCCGCGCGAAGCCATCGAGCTTCGGCGGACGCGGCGGCTTGTCGGGCGGGCGAGATCATGGGTGGGTGGTCGGACGCTCCAATATCGACGCCAATCGGGACGGCCCAAAGCTCAAAGGCGTGCGTCATCGTGCCGCAGACCTTCAGCCGACGTCGGTCTGCGATTTGGCCGACAATCGAGGCAAGGTGATGTCACTCGTTCGAACCTGTCTCGGCATGGCCGTCGTCCTCGCAGCGACGGGTGTCGTTACGCTCACGGCCGCGCGGGGCTCGGGCGTGCTCTACGCGATCAAGCAGAATCTGCTGGAAACCCCCGTCCGTCAGCCACCTTTGCCGGTGGACGTCATTCGCGACTATGACCCGATCGACCCGCGGCTGGGCTTCACGCACACCGTCCAGGACAACGCGACCGGCACGCGATTCACGTGTATCGAGTTCGGCCCCGACGGCAGGCTTTGGGCCACCGACGTGGCGGGCAGGCTTTATCGGTTCCCCGTCAGCGAGGACGGCACGCTCGGCGAGCCGGAGGTTCGCACGACGATCATTGATCACGCTGGCGGGCCGAGGCTGATCATCGGGTTCGCGTTCTCGGACGACGGGAGCGAGATCTACGCAACCAGTTCCTACGCGACGATGCTGGATGCGCCCGACTTCAGCGGCAAGGTCATTCGCCTGCACGGCCCGGACTTTGCGCTCGTCGAGACGCTCGTCATCGGCCTGCCCCGCAGCGTCGGCGACCACGCGACCAACCAGCCGGAGTTCGGACCCGACGGTGCCCTCTACATCCCGCAGGCCTCCAACACCGCCACCGGCGGCACCGACGAGACCTGGGGCTACCGCAAAGAGCACACGCTCAGCGCCACCATCCTCCGACTCGACCTCGACAAGCTCGCCGACCACGAGTTGCCGCTGGACGTCACGACGCTCCATCCCGGTCACGGCTACGACCCGCACGCACCCGACGCCCCACTGACGATCTACGGCCACGGCATTCGGCTCGTGTACGACATGGAGTGGGTCGACCTGCCCGGTCGCGGCTGGACGCTCTTCGCGCCGACCAACGGCTCGTCGCCCGGCGGAACGTTGCCGGCCGACCCGGTCAGCGGTTTTCCGGGCAAGATCGAATCGCCGTACAACGAACACGACTGGCTCCACCGCGTCGAGCCGGGCATGTACCACGGCCACCCGAATCCGGCGTACGGCACCTACGTCCTCAACGGCGGCAACCCGACCGACGGGCCGGACTTATGGGAAGTCCCGGACTACCCCGTCGGTACGCAGCCCGACCCGAACTACCAGCCGGCGATCCTCGACTTCGGCGAGCACGAGTCATCCAACGGCGTCATCACGTACCGGGCCGCGTCGGACAGCTTCACGGATCGGACACTGGATGGAACGCTGATCGTCTGTCGCTACTCCTCCAGCAGCGACCTCGTTTCCGTCCGCCTGACGGATGACGGCGACGTCGCGGAGATGATCGAGGGCATTCCCGGCCTCATCGGCATGGGCGATCCGCTGGATGTCTGCCAGGACCCAAAGACGGGCAACCTCTACGTCGCCGACTTCGGACTCGAGCACATCGCCCTGCTCGTTCCGCGGCGGTGAGCGTCACTCGGGTTTGGGCTCGCGTCGCATGAGCCGGCCGAGCGCCTCGCGCGGATCGACGCCGTCGAACAGGATGCCGGCGACGCTGTGGGTGATCGGCATCTCGACGCCGCGCTTGCGTGCGATGCCTGCCACGGCCTTTGTCGTCGGCACGCCCTCGCAGACGCTGCCGAGCTTGGCGAGTGCCTCGTCCGTCGACATACCCCGGCCGAGGTGTTCGCCGAACCGACGGTTGCGGCCCTCGGGACTGAAGCACGTCGTGATGAGGTCGCCCATGCCCGCCAGTCCTGCGAAGGTGTCGGGCCGCGCGCCCATCGACTCGCCGAGCCGCGTGATTTCGACCAGGCCGCGCGTGATGAGCGCGGCCTTGGCGTTGTTGCCCAGGTCGAGCCCATCGACGATGCCGGCGGCGATGGCGATGATGTTTTTGGTCGCCCCAGCCAGCTCCACGCCGACGACGTCGTCGCTGGTGTAGACGCGGAAGTAGTCGGTGGCGAAGAGGTCGCGCACCTGCTCCGCGACGCCCTGGTCTTCGCACGCCACCACCGCGCCGGCAGCCTTGCGAGCAACGACTTCACCGGCGATGTTCGGCCCGCTGAGCACGGCGACCGGTCGCCTGCCGAGCAACTGACTCGGCCGAAGGTTCGTCGAAAGCTCGATGCCTTTCGCGCACGACACGACCGGGCGGCCACTGTCTGAAAGCTGATCGACCAACGCACGCGTCTGCTGCGTCGGCACCGCCATGACGGCAACGTCTAACTGCTGCGTTGCCGCTTCGAAGTCGCTCGTCAGTCGCACGTCGGGCAGAGTCACCTCTGATAGCTGCCGGCTTCGACCGGTTTGCCGCATTTGCTCAATCGTCTCGCGTCGACCCAGCAGCGACACGTCGTGCCCGTTGTCGCAGAGCAATCGCGCGCACATGACTGCCATCTGACCAGTGCCCACGATCGTGACGCGCATGCAGCAGCATAAACACAGGTGATGAAGCCGTGGTGTGAGCGGAGCGATCACCCGGATCGTCTTCGCGCTGGTCAGCGTTCGACCGACGACGTTCCGAGGGATCGCTTCGCTCACCCTGCGGCTTCGGGGCGCTTGTCGCAGGCTCTCCTACGCTGACCTTCCGATGCCGACCGAGACTCAGGAGAACGCTCAGCTCGACTTCGACGTGCCCGAGCGACACGCGGCGTGGAAGCCGCTGCTCGCGAAGCTCGCCCGGACGGCTCAGCGACATGCCGACCTGCAGGAGCGGATGAACGACCCGGACGTCCTGAACGACCCGGGCCAGCTCATGAAGGTCAGTCGCGAGTCGGGCCAACTGGCCGGGCCGGCGGAGACGTTTCGCAGCTACGCTGCTGCGGCGAACGAGTTGGCGGATCTGCGGGAGATGGCCGGCGATCCCGAGATGGCGGAGATGGCCGAAGCGGACCTGCCGCGGGTCGAGCAGCAACTCGACGCCCTCATGGAGCAGGCCAAAGCCGCGTTCGTCGAAGCCGACGAGCCGGCGGTCGGGCGGTTCTTCATGGAAATCCGTGCCGGCACCGGCGGTGAGGAGGCGGCGCTCTTCGCACGAGACCTCTTCGAGATGTACCGCAAGTTCGCCGAAATCAAGGGCTTTAAGTTCAGCGTCGACGACTTCAGCGACTCCGAACGCGGCGGCTTCAAAGAGGTCGTCGTCTCGCTGCAGGGTGACGAGGCGTACAAGCGACTCCGCTACGAAGGCGGCGGCCATCGCGTGCAGCGGGTGCCCGAAACCGAAACGCAAGGCCGCATCCACACGAGCGCCGCGACGGTCGCCGTCCTGCCAGAGCTGGACGACGTCGAGGTGACGATCGAGGCCAAGGACATCGAAGAAGGCGGCTGCCGCGGCGGCGGGCCGGGCGGGCAGAACGTCAACAAGGTCGAGACCGGCTGGCGCATCACCCACAAGCCGTCGGGCCTGCAGTTCAAGATTACCGAGCAGAAGTCCCAGGCTCAGAACAAGGAACGCGCCTGGGCGTTGCTTCGCGCCGCGTTGTACGAGCGCGAACGCAGTCAACAGCTCGCCGAGCAGTCGGCGTCCCGCAAGGCGATGATGGGCTCCGGCGACCGCAGTCAGCGCGTCCGGACGTACAACTTCCCGCAGAACCGCTGCACCGATCACCGCCTCGGCGGGTCAGGCGACGACGATGCGGGCACGAAGAACTTCCCGCTCGAAAAGGTCATGAACGGCGACCTCGACCCGCTGGCTGACGCCCTTTCCGAGCTCGATCGGCAACAACGTCTGGCCGAACTATGAAACCACGACTCCTCGTGCCGATCGTGACGTTGACCGCCGCGATCATGATCAGCGTGGGCGTCTTCACGCTGCGAGCGGACGCGCCGATTGCAGAAGCGGACAACGAACTCTCCGAAGCACGACAGCAGATTCCGGCCGTGCGTCGCGGGTCGGCGTCGGTCGCATTGCTGGATGCAAACGGACAGCCACTGCAATCGGAACTGCCGATCGAGATTCGGCTCGTCTCGCCGACGTTCGTGTTCGAACTGACCGAATCGATCCCTGACGAGTTAGCCCAAAATTCCGGTATCGACCACGCCGGTCTCCCGACGGACGAGCAGTTGACGCCAGACGCCGCCGCCGACGTGTACGAGCGGAGTGCGACGATCGCGTTCGCGAACGCCGACATCTCGGGCCATCGGTTCGTGTTGCCGGCAGACGACGACGTGCGAGCCGCGATTGTCGAGCGGCATCGCCATCTGATGGACGTCTGGACGACGAAACGCACGGTCGCGATCCCACCGCACGGGCGAGTCGACTGGACCGGCTACGCCGGGACGTACGAGCTGACGATCGAAGGCATGTCCTCGCCGCGATGGTCCGTCCAGCTACCAGCCGTCGAGCACGTGACCGCCGACCTCACACCCACAGTCAACGAGTCGACCTCAAGCACGATCGAGTGACAAGCGTCGAAAGCCGCCTGAGCGACGTTGGAACGAGGATGCTCTGTCAACGAATTCGTGGGTCTGCAGGTTGCCCGCCTCGTCTTCGACCGTCAGGACATGGCCGGGCAGGTGCTCGGCGTGGATGGTGTCGCTGGAGCTGTCGCTGTCGCGCTCTGGATCACGAAGGACGTCCTCGATCACGAGACGCGTCGACCGCTGCTGCAGCCGGATCAAGGGCCCCTTTTTCTGCGTCTTCCAGACACGGGCGTCGCTAACGCGGATGTCGTCGCAGTCACCGACGCCGTTCGCGTACTTGGGATCCTGGGCGTCAAAAACCTGAACCCGGCAGCCGCGGGCTCCGTCCATGTTGACCATCGCTTCGCGACAGCCACCGCGAATTCCGCTGATCTGGAGGCGTTCGACACGGCTGTCGGTCGAGAGAATCCGCACGAACGAGTGACAGTCGTCCGCCTGGAGATCGTGGACGACGATGTCTCGCTGGTAGCCGTTGAGCTTGCCATGGCATTCGATTCGCCCGAGCGCGTCGTCAGCGTTGAGGGCGACCAGGTCGTCATTCGGTGCCTTGCGACCCTGGCCGGTGATGTATGCGATGACGCCGCGCTGGCAAAACCCGCCGAGGTGGATGCCGTCGTTGTTGGGCCGAGGGTTGGTGGTGTCGATCTTGACGTGCCGGATGAGGAAATCGCCGAGCTGGGTCGCGCGGAAGTGGTAGCTTTCGCTATCGCAAAGCCGGCAGTGCCCGAAAGTGAGTCGGCGGACGTTGCGGAAGTTGACCAGCACCCCTGAGTAGCCGCCGGGGTCCGACAGCGGGTCTGCCTCGGCCGCCTTGCTGCGTGGGTTGTTGCGATTGTTGCCGTCCCAGATGCCGCCGCGAATCTCGATGTTCTCGTCGCCAGCGTCGTGATTTGCGTTCGTCAGCAGGAAGTCGTCCGTCGTCTTCCCGACGCCGTCGCCCAGAAGCAGCCGCGCTTCGGGGTGGACATCGAGCCGCGTGTTCGAGCGAATCCGGAGCGTCCGGCCGACCTTGTACACGCCCATGGGCACGCGGACGTGTCCGCCTTTGTCCAATGCCGCCTGCAGAACCGCAGCGGCATCGTCGTGTCCGTTCGAGACGCGGGCCAGGTCGGTTGTTGCCATCTCTGTCAGGCTAGCTCGATTCGCCGGTCGCACAGCCGCAACGACACGACGTCACGCCTCGACGCCGGCGTCGCTCTTGCCTGTTGGAATGTCTGACCTCGGCTCAGGCCATCCGTCGCGGCGAATGCGTTTGCCGACTTCGCGAAGGCAAGCGACGTCGTCTGGATGGATCGAGCCGTCGGCGAGTGGCCCGGTGTTGACGAGCAGGTTGCATCGATTGCCGGCCGCGTAGCCGAGGCTTGCCAGCACGTGGTCAGGGCCATGATGTTTCGATGTCGCATCAATGCCCCATCTGCCGCTTTGCTGGAGCGTCATGCAGATTTCGTTGTGCTTGTGGCGGTTCCTTTCCCAAGCGGCTGCCGCAACGTCGGCCGCTCTGGTCTTGCCCTGCTCTCGCATGCGATCAGCGAGACTGCGGAACTGGAACTCGGGCGACGCGAAGTCTTCGTCGCCGGTCAGGCCTTGCTTGAAGCTCACGAGCGTCTCTGGCCGTGATTCGCGAATGAGGCGGTACGTGTCGGTAGCAGGTGTCTGGTCAGGCCAGTGGTATGCGCCGACGATGAGATCGAGCCACACGCCAGCTAGTGGCGCATCGATCGCGAGCAACTCCTCGATGCAGCCGTGCGTCCATCGCCAGAAGTCGGGCCAATCGTCAATCGTCTCCAGCGTGTACCGATCGGGCACGTTTTCGTAGTGCGGCCGTCCGGAACGGAAGAGCTCGGGTGACAGAGTCGACGGGTGTCGCCAGTTGATCGTGTACGTGTGGTAGGTGAAGAAGCCCAATCCGTGCCGCTCGCAGGCTGCCGCCATCTCAGCGACCAAGTCTCGGCCGGCGAATCGCACGCTATTGAACGGCTCGACCTGCGAGTCCCAAAGGCAGAACCCCTCGTGATGGCACGAGGTGAGGTTCACGTACGACATCTCCGCCTCGACCGCGAGGCGCGCAATCGCGTCGGCATCGAATCCGCTCGGGTCGAATCGGTCCGCGAGCGTCTCATACTCGTCCGGCGGGATCGCTTCGTGGAACATCACCCACTCGCCACGGCCGAGTATCGAATAAAGCCCGTAGTGCAAAAACAGACCGGCCCTGGCCTGCTCGAACCAGCCGAGTGTCTCGCTTCGCGACGTCGCCCCTGGAAAACGCTGCATCGCCCAACGTTAGCGACCGGCCGGCATCCACCTCATCCGAACAGCTCCATCTGCGCGGGCGGCCGGGCGAGGCGGATGGTGAAGCCGAGCTTGTCGGGCAGGCCGAGCTTGTGCAGGTGGTCGGGGAATTCGCCGAAGCCGTGGTGGCTGACGACGTGTTTGGGTCGGACGCGTTCGATCGTCTCGATTAGCTCATCGAAGTCAGCGTGATCGCTCAGCGGCAGTGCGTGCTCGACGCCGTAGCGGAACTTGGCTCCCGGCGACAGCGCCCAGCCGCTCATCATGATCCGGCAGACGTCGTCACCGAACTGCTGCGTGACGGCACCGCGTGCGTCGCGTGGCGGACAGACGAGGACGCCGCGTTCCTCCAGGTCGAGCTGTCTGGCTCCGCTGAAGTTGGCCTTCTGGTACTGGCGTAGCTGGTCGTCGCGACCGAGGGTGACGCCGAAGTCGCGGTAGTAGCGGCTGATTCGCCAGATCGCGCCGTGCATCGAGACGTTGAAGCCGGCATCGGTGAGGATGCGGATGTTCTCCTGGCTCTTGCCGAGCGAATAGCCGTGGACGACCGGCTGCTTGCCTTCGCGAAACGCTTCGGCCACGAG
>JBCDKH010000137.1 GCA_038746835.1 Planctomycetota bacterium
ATCGAAGAAGCGGATGAGGTTCAGCGACGCCAGGTTGCAGGCCGTGTCATCGAGGAACATGTACTCGCTGCAGTTGTGGACGGTGACGCCGTTGGCGACGAAGCTGCTGGTGACGGGCTCGGTCAGGTCGAAGACCTGCTGATGGCCCAGCGGCTCGAGGCCGGCGACGCGGTCCCAGTTGTCGCACGCCGCCCCGGCGTCGGGACGAGTGGCGACGGCCTGGGCGAGCGCGACGTCTTTGTCGGTCGACAGGAAGCCGATGTGCTTCTGGAAGAGCGACAGGCACGCCGGATCGACGCGCAGGACGGCGTCGCCGTCGGTGCCGCCGACTTGTGTGCGAATGCCGAAGCCGATGAGCAGCGTCTGGACGTCGCGGAGCAGTCCGAGGCGTCCGGTGCGGAGGCCGACGGTCTCGTGGGTGACGATGCCGTCGGCGGTGAACAGGCCGCGAAGCAGGTGCTTCTGGGCGGCGAGGCCCGCAGTGAAGGCGTCGCCCGACAGCCGGCGGCCACCGGTGAAGGGCGTCCTGGCAAACGCACCCAGCCGGCCGAGCATGCGGCGGTCGTCCGACACGACGACCGGCTCCGGCTCGGCGACGGCTTGAACAACCGTGTCACCCGCGACGTTCCCCACCGCTTCACCAGCGCCCATGCGATCGCGAACAGGCCTGCGGACGCGGGCGGTTTCGCCCCAGTTGTCGGCGACGTACGTGCCGTAGTCGGCGATCTGTGCGTCGTTGGTCAGGCCGCACTGAGCCAGGTCGAGGGCCGAACCGTCGCCGTTGGCGTCGCTGAGCAGGAAGCCAGCGAGGTGGAACAGCTTCGGATCGCTCGGCTCGCCCACACGCTCGACGGCGGCGGGCTGGCTGATGAGGCGGACCTCGTCGTTGCGCGTGAGGTGCCCGGCCTCGATCCAGCCGCGGTCACGCGTCCAGACCTTGTGGTCCTTGGTCAGCTTGATCTGGTAGCCCGACTCGGTGGTCAGCTCGAAGACTTCGCGCGTGCCCGTCGGGAAGGCTCCGCCCTCGACGAAGTGGACGGCCTGGCTCTCGAGATTCGTAACGACGCGGGCCGGCAGGTGGATCATCTCGTCGATGCGCCGCCAGATGCCGCCGGGCGTGAGGACGCGGGTGTCGCCCGTCACGCACGGGTTGGACGCGTTGATCCGGCCGGCCGAGGGACAGGTGTGCCACTCGTTGATCGTCGTGTCGTACTGGACGCCCGGGTCAGCACAGCGCCACGCGGCCTGGCTGATCTGCTCCCACAGGTCGCGGGCCTTGATCGTCTTGTGGACCTCGCCGTCCGTGCGGCGGATGAGCGTCCAGTCGGCGTCGGTCTCGAGTGCCTTGAAGAAGGCGTTGGGAATGCGGACCGAGTTGTTGCTGTTCTGGCCGGAGACCGTGTAGTAGGCCTCGCCGTTGAAGTCGTAGTCGAGCTTCAGGCCGAGCTGTTCGGCGAGCTCTTTCTGGTCGGCGGAGAGGTGCTTCATGCCCTCGGCCAGGGCGGCGACCTTCAGCTCTTCGCGCACCTTCCAGTTGACGAAGTCCTCGATGTCGGGGTGGTCCAGGTCGAGGCAGACCATCTTGGCGGCGCGACGCGTGGTGCCGCCCGATTTGATTGCGCCGGCCGCGCGGTCGCCGATCTTGAGGAAGCTCATGAGCCCGCTGCTCTTGCCGCCGCCCGACAGCGGCTCGTTTTCGCCGCGGACCTTGGTGAAGTTGGTGCCCGTGCCGCTGCCGTACTTGAAGAGGCGGGCCTCGCGCGTCCAGAGGTCCATGATGCCGCCGTGGCCGACAAGGTCGTCGTCGACGCTCTGGATGAAGCAGGCGTGGGGCTGAGGCCGCTCGTACGCGCTGGTCGCCTTCTTGGTCTCGCCGTCCGCCGGGTCGACGAAGTAGTGGCCTTGGGCCGGGCCGGTGATGCCGTAGCTGTTGTGCAGGCCAGTGTTGAACCACTGCGGCGAGTTGGGCGCCGCCATCTGATTGAGCAGCATGTGGCACAGTTCGTCACGGAAGGCCGACGCGTCGTCGGGCGTGTCGAAGTAGCCGTGCTCGCGGCCCCAGTCGGCCCAGCAGTCGGCGAGCCGGCTGATGACCTGCCTGGCAGATCGCTCCGGGCCGGTGACGGGCGTGCCGTCCTCGTGCCGCTCGATCTGCCCGTCCGCGCCGATCTGCGGGACGCCGGCCTTGCGGAAGTATTTGCTGACCATTATGTCCGTCGCCAGCTGACTCCAGGCCGCGGGAATCTCCGCATCGGTCATCTCGAAGACGACGCTGCCGTCCGGGTTGGAGATGCGGCTGGTCCGCTTCGACCACTCGACAGCGGCGAAGACGTCACGGAAGCCATCCTCATTGATGGCGAGGTCTGCAGTGAATCGGCGATCAATCTTCATCGGAAATCAGTGAAAACAGGGAAACGAGCAGGGCGGAAATCGGCAGTACGAAGACGTACGAAGCGCTCCCCGCCGGTTGGGGCGGGTTCACGCGGAGGGCGATGAGCTTTGGTGTCAGCCGGCCAAGCGAGGCGGCGACGAGTTCAACAACGGCGGGGAACAGCAGTGCAGCATCGGAGGTCGCTCCTTCGAAACAGCCGGCCTGGCCGGCTTCGTATGATCCAAACTTAAACCGAACAGGTCGCGTCCTGCAACCTGCAACTCATGAAAAGACTCAGTCGACCAGAGGCAGCGTCAGGCCGCTCTGGTCCTGGTACTTGCCGCCTTTGTCCGCGTAGCTGGTGCCGCAGACGCGGTCGGCCTGTAGGAAGAGCATCTGGGCGATGCCCTCGTTCGCGTAGACCTTGGCCGGAAGGGGCGTGGTGTTGCTGATTTCCAGCGTGACCTTGCCACGCCACTCGGGCTCGAGGGGCGTGACGTTCACGATCAGGCCGCAGCGGGCGTAAGTGCTCTTGCCGACGCAGATGGCCAGGACGTCGCGCGGGATCTTCATCTCCTCGACGGTCTCGGCCAAGGCGAAGCTGTTCGGCGGGATGATGACGTGATCGCGGCCGGTGCTCTTGGTGTCGACGGTGACGAACATGTCGTCGCCGAACGACTTGGGATCCACGACGGCCTGCCCGCCTTGGGGGTGGGTGGGCGTGAAGACCTTGAAGAGGCTGCCGACACGGACGTCGTAGCCGTAGGACGAGACGCCGTAGCTGACGCGTCCACGTCGTCGGACGTTGTCCTCGAACGGCTCGATGCCGACGAGTTCGCGGATCTGGGTGTCACAGAGGATCGACATCAGGTGGTTGCTCCTTCGGGGCAGTGGGTCCGTTTCGGGCGGAATCAATGTCCGGCAAGTCAGGTGCCAGTCCGTGGCAGCCGGCGAGCACGATACCCAAGATGTTGTGGTCTGCAAGTCTTCGACCACTGCTACGTGTATCGGACGCTCGGGTTCGACTCGTGCACCGGCGCGCAAGTCGTTGGCGCATCCGGGTCGAATGCGTCGACGAGAAAAGCTACCGGCCGACGACTTTTTTCCCGCGCGGTTGTGGCGCGTCGATCATGTTGTCCACGGCTTGCCGATTCGCGCCGCCGCACCGTGTCATCCCGACGCGTCAGTGCGACCAGACGCCTGCCCACAGACGTCGCAACAGCGGACTGATCGGCGCGTCCTTAACGACGTCTCCCTAAACTCCACTGCCATGCCGAAGCGCCCTTCGACCACGACTGCCGCCCTCGCCCTCGCCGCCTCGCTCGCCGTACCAGCGATGGCCCAGTATCCAGTTCAAAGCGACGGAAACGCCCTGGACGCCAACCCGCGTCTGGGCTCCGGCGGCTTCAACAGGCCCGTCGCCGCTACGGCTCGCGGCTACAGCGCGTACGAGAACCCGTACGCCCGTGGCAACTTCGGCCAGGGCTTTGGCGGATACAGCTCGCTGAACAACAACATCGTCACCGGCAACGTCACCGGCGGCCGGGAGTTTCGCGACTTCGACGAGTACACCGATCCCCGTTCCTTCCGCGACGTGACGGCCGGCGACGAGTTCGACGCCTTCAACCGATCGGCGAGCGGCGTCACGACCGGCGGCCGACTCATCAACTACGCGAACACCACGCAGGCGTTCTTCGGCGACTCGACCGTCGCCAACCCGCCCGGCGACTTCGTCCGCACGCCCGGCACCGGCGGATTCGTGCCCAGCCAGGCCGCCTCGGGCCGAACGGCCGACCTGAACACCGCCAACGACTTCGGCCGGGGCACCAGCAGCCAGATCACCGAGTTCAACCAGCCGACCGGCAACGTCTCGCCGCTGGTTCGCCTCTTCGAAGGTGGCGCGCTCGACGTTCAGGCGGGCAGCGACGTGGCCAACGTCGGGCCGCAGCCGGGCGAGGTCGACGTCGACCGACTGCTCGGCTCGCCCGAAGCCCTCGTCCTGGGCAACCGTCTCACCGCTCGCGGCCTGAACGACAGCCTCGCCGACGCAGGCGGCCGGACGCTCTCGCCGTTCACCCGACTCGGCCGAGACGCACGGCTCGAGACGCTCACGTCTGATCGTCAGCGGCTCCTGGGCGGCGAGTTGCTGCGGGACGAAGAGGGCGAAGTCGCAGACGCCTCGCAGATCGATCTTGTGCTCGCCGGTGGCCAAGCCGCGAACGTCGCCGCCACAGCCGACGGCGGGCAGGCGGCGCTAGACCAGATCGAAGAGGGCGTTCGCCCGCGCGATGCCGTCCTCCGGCTGGCCGATCCGGCGGAGCAGAGCGCTCAGTACGCCCAGCTCGAGCGTCGCCTCGACCGCCTCAAGGCCGACCCGTTCGCACGCCGCCTGCGTCCGATTGAGCAGCCGACGGCGCCCGACGCGGTGCCCAGCGATCTGCCAGGGCTCCCTGGCGACCTTCCAGGGCTTCCCGGCCTCCCGGGTGTTCCCGGTGCAGACGAGCCGGATCCGCTGGACGTGCCCGTCGCTCCCGCAGGAGCGGTCGGGCCGGTCGGTTCGGGCCGAATCGACTCCGCCGCTGGGGCCGTCTCGCCGGTCGAGTCGGTTGATCCGCCGGTGCTGGTCGAGCGGTTCAGTGCCGGCATGGCGAGCCCGACGCTCAAGGCGATCATTCAGGACGCCGAGGCCTTGCTCGCCGATGGCCAGTTCGCCACGGCCGCCGCTCGGTTCGAGGCGGCGGCGACGTTGCTGCCGAATCAGCCGCTGGTCCAGCTGGCCACCGGCAACGCCCAACTCGCCGCCGGGTTCTACCGCCGCTCGTCGCAGACGCTGCGTGGTGCTTACGAGCGAAACCCCGAACTGGCCATGGCCCGCGTCAGTGCCAGCGACACCATCGGCGACGAGCGTGTCGACGAGCTGGTCGCCGACCTGGAACGCCTCGTCGCCGAAAAGCCCGACTCCGTCGATGCCGTCTTCCTGCTGGCGTACCTCAGCTACGGCTCGGGCGACGACGTCCGCACGCGTCGCCTGCTCGACGTCGCCGCCGACCGATCGGGCGGCGATCCGTTCTTCGCGTCGCTCAAGCGGCTCTGGCTCCCGGAAACAATGACGCCGGCATCGCCCGCCACCCGTCCCGCCGCTGAGTCGGCCGCGCCGTCGACGCGTCCGGCTTCCTGAAATCCGATCGCAAAACTATTATCCTGCCGCTCATGGCGGGTAGCAGTCAGGTGCGGGCCGAGGACATGCGGGCGGTCCTGACGACCGTCGGCGAGTGTCTTGAGCAGTGGGACGACCCCAAGGCATGGATGCACCACCTGCTCACGCAGAGCAGCGCGCTTGCCGGCACCGATCTGGCCTCGCTGATCCTCGCGACGCCGCATCCCGATCCGCTGCAGATGACGTGGCGTGACCGCGAGGTCATCGGCCTCGACGACGACGTCGCCAAGCGGTCCTTTCACGACGTCGGGACGCGCGACATCCCGGACATGCCCGGTGCCGACATCATCGGACGTGACATCCTCGCCAGCGGTGCCTCCACGCGTCGCCTCGAAGAGCTCGGCGGGCTCGATCTGTTCCACAGCACCGTCAGCTACGAGAACGTCCACGCAGCCACCGGCATGTGCGACTACGTCGCCTGCTTCCGAATGCTGCCGCAGATCGGCATGATGGCGGTCGCGACGACGTCGAAGACGAACACCCGACGCGCGATCTCGGCGCGAGGCGTAGCGGTGACGCGTCTGCTGTGGGACGAGATGCAACCGCTCATCGGCACGCGACTGGCGACGCTGGATCAACCCTCGCGGCACGGGCTCAGCCCGCGACTCGTGCAAACGCTCGACGCCTTGCTCGACGGCCTGTCCGAAAAACATGCCGCCGCCCGACTCGGCATCAGCCCGACGACCATCCACCAGTACGTCGGCACGCTCTACCGCCACTTCGGCGTGGAAAGTCGGGCCGAACTGATGAGCTACTTCATCAAGCGACAACCCGTCCGTCCGCAGTGAGGCCGATTTTGACTGGCCAGCGTCACTCGGATTCGGTGATGTTCGCAGAGTCGTCGTGGTCACCGCGCACGATCCATGTGCTGAGTTGCGTGTCGTAGATGTCGTTGAGTTCAGCGATACTCGATACAAGCCGCAGGAAGCGCGGGTTGTAGATGTCGCCGTGATCGGCAGAGATTCTGTTGTCGGTCCGGATGATCCAGAAAGGCGTGTCGTTGAACGCGTCTGGCCTGCCCGTGAGGATCAGCTTGCCGTCTTCGGCCTTAGCTCTGTGGCTTACCAGAAAGTCGATGTGCCCGTGGGCACGATTGGCCAGCTGGCTCTGCGGCGGCAGACCTTCGCCGAGACTGTCTTGAAAGGGAAGGAGGAGGTTGTTGACGATCTGGCCAAACGGATAAGCGACGCGCGTTGCCGTGTCAGCTTCTGACGTGATCGAGACAATGAGTGGGCCGACAGAGCGTCTCACACTTCCGTCTTCATGCCGAAGCTCAACCTTGATTTGGTTGCGCTTCATGAACTCGAGCAACTGGTAGACGGCCAGACCGTCCAATGCGGGGTTCTGAAGGAGCACCAGATCGACGGGAACGGGGACGCCATCTCCCCGCGATGACATGACCTTCGTTGCGATCACCGGCGCGATCGCCTTGGCGAGAATCATGCCGCCCATCGAGTGTCCCGACAGGAACACCTTCGAATCCGGTCGCATCTTGGTCGCGTCGGTGAGCCGAAAGAGCGTCTCACGCATCTGCGGCGACGCGACCCGTTCCGCGGCCGCTTTGCGACTCCAGAACGTCAAAGACTTCACCAGCGGAAACCGCGTCGTCGCACCGCGCCAGCCGATGTAGACGCCCACGACGTGATCCGGCGCAGGCGCGCCAGACATCTTGAGCTCGACAGCCAACCGCTGCATGCTGTCTCGAAAGCGCTGCAGATCGCCGGCCTTGCGGTCCGGGTCGGCATCGTTCATCCAGCCGTGCGTGAACGTCACGAGCACAATGCCGCGTTCAGAAGCCTGGTTGCGTTCCTGAATCAGCTCCACGGCCGCCTCGACCTGGTCCGGCTCCCACAGCATCCCGACTTCATCGAACTCGATGATCGCCAGATCTGCACCGACGGTCTCGTCCGACGGCTCCGCAATTGGCCTCAAGTATTGATCGGGTGACGCGTTGTAGAGCTGGCTCGAAATGCAGCCAGTGCCGCACGTGGCGATGACCAAGCAACAGAGGATTGAAGCGATTCGACGGCTCATGGGTTGGCGGGCTTCTCGTGTTGGTCTGCGACACGCCGAATCACGACGGCCGTGAGGTCGTCCGGCTGCGCGGTGCCGGCGGCGAAGGTTTCGAGGTCGGCGAGGATGTGATCGATCATGTCCTGTCCCGCCCGATGGCCGTGACGGGCAAGCGACTCGCAGAGGCGAGGCACCCCGAAGAAGTCGCCGTCGCTTGCTCTCCACTCGAAAAAGCCATCGGTCAGCATCACGAAGACATCGCCCTCGGCAAGTTGGTGCTTCGCCGGCTCAACCGAGTCGTCGATCGTGCCAATGCCGAGTGGGAACGTCTCACAACCGAGGCTCTCGACGGTTTTCGTCGCCTTTCGGTACACCAGCAACGGCCCGTGGCCTGCTGACATGCAGAGCAGTTCGCCTTCGTTGGGCGTGACAAGCAGCGTCGCGAACGTCACGAACCGACCGTCGCCGAGGTCGTTGAGCAGCTCTTCGTTGAGTCGGCCGACGGCTGAGGCGAGCTTTTGCTCGACGCGCAGTGCCGATCGTCCGTAGGCCCGGCAGAAGCACGCGATCATCGCCGGGCCAAGACCGTGCCCGGTGACGTCGGCGACACAGACGGCGAATCGACCGTCGTCGAGCGGCAGCCAGTCGAAGTAGTCGCCACCGGTTTCATCGGCAGGGCGATTCCACCCGACGATCTCGAAGCCGGGCACGTCGGGCGACTCGGACGGCATCAGCTTTCGCTGAATGATCGCCGCAGCCTGCAGATCCTGCTCGGCCCTCATGCGCCGCTTGGCTTCGGAAACGGCAGAGCCGAGGTAGCCACGCACACGCAACGCGACGATCCCGGCGGCTGCTCCTGTTGCGACGACGAGCACCGCTGAGAACATCTCGAGCGATCGGGGCATCAGGCTGTCCGTCGCGGTCCCACTGCCTTCGGTGATCGAAGAGACGACGACCATCAGGCCCAGCCCCAATCCGGAAACCAAGCCCGACACCAGCGACACCGCCAGCCGGACGTGCAGCACCGAAAGCACGATGAACAACGCGTACATGTGACTCGCCGGCCCAAGCGCAGCCGCCCGCAGCGAGACATCGTCACCCCACGCGACGATGAACCCGAGAAGCGTCGGAGCCAACGCTTCGACGCAGGCGTTGAAGTAGTTCCACCAGCCTGGCAAGGGCTTTTGCCGATCACGAATCCGGACAAGCCAGATGAACGTGAGGAACTCGTAGAGGATCAACCCGCCCATGACGAGCGGAACGCCCAGCGGCACGTCGGATGCCGCCTGATCCGACGCCGTCGCAAGTCGAACCGAGTTCGCCGTCGCCGCCGCGAGCAGAATGCCGAGCACGCCGAGCGTGCGGAACCGCACGGCATCGTTGACCGTCTCGGTCAAGGTCTGCGAGCCACTCGCGCCTAGCGCTGTCATGCGGCCGTCCTCTCGGGCGTTGCCATGATGTGCAGCGAGACCAAGCGACCGATGAGCAGGACAAGGAAAAGCTGCCCGAACACGGCTTCGGTGATGGCAGCCGATCTGGCAATCGGTGTGACTGGGCTCACGTCGCCGTAGCCCAGTGTCGTGAGCGTGACGAAGCTGAAGTAGAACAACGTGCCTGCGTCATCCGGCTGACTCGCCCCGGATGAGGCAAATGCTCCGGGCGTGATCGCTTCGATCGCCTGGTAGCCAATGGCCCAGACCACGCCAGCGAGCAGATAGATGCTGGCCGAAGCGCTGAGCAGCGCAAGCGTCACGTGCCGGGTGAGAAGCACGCGTCGAATCGACATGATCAAAGCGATCACGCCGCAGCCGACCAAGCAGAGGCTGGCCAAAGCCTGGATCACACCGCGGTCTTGCGGTGCGATGAACTGCAACCCAGTTGCGACCGCGACCAAGCCGATGCACAGGCTCAGCTGCAGGCGATGTGTCGAGACGCCGAGCACGATCAACACCAGAAAGAGGTGGAATCCCGTCTGGGTTGCGATGGACGAAACGCTGCCGTGCTCGCGCATGGCGTAGGGCGCGACGAAGAGCTGCAAGACCATCAGCGTCAGAGCACCGTGTGCTTGCAACGGAGTCAGCGGCCGGAGTTGGTCAATCGGCTCGTTCATCCGAGGACTCGGCGTCGCGCGGCGATGGCGACCAGCCGCCGCCGAGCGAGCGCTGCAGAACGATGTAGGTCGTGGTCACGTCCGACTGGCTCTGGATCAACCCGTCTTCGGCGGCGAAGAGCTGGCGTTCGCTGTCGAGCACGTTCTGGAAGTCGGTTCGCCCTTCGAGGTAGAGCTCCTTCGACAGCTCCGCAGACTCGGCAGCGGCGGTCGACGCACGGGCGAGGGCTTCTGTCAGCTCGACCTGTCGGGCGTGGCGATAAAGCGAGCTCTCGACCTCTTGGATCGCATCAAGCACCGACGCGCGGTAGCCAATGAAGGCGATCTCCGCGGCCGCTTCCTGGGCGCGAATGTCGGCACGCTCGCCGCCGGCGTTGAAGAGGTTCCAGTTGAAGCTCGGACCGAAGCCGAAGCCGTAGCTGTTGGACTCGAACAGCGTCCGCCCGTCGGCCGCGCTGTACTGGAAGCTGCCCGACAGGACGAATCGCGGCAGCAGGTCGGCCGTCTCCACGCCGATCCGCGCCGTCTCGGCCGCCAAAACTCGCTCCGCCGATCGAACGTCG
>JBCDKH010000138.1 GCA_038746835.1 Planctomycetota bacterium
AACCACAACGCCCGCGAAGACGCGTTCTTTCGCCACAACAGACAAATCCGCATCAGCCCGATCCGGCTGATCGATGCCGACGGGGAGATGCAAGGCGTCGTCCCGACCGACCAGGCCCTTCGCATGGCGCAAGACGCCGGCCTGGACCTCGTCGAGATTGCCCCCAATGTCCGCCCACCCGTCTGCCGAATCCTCGACTACGGCAAGTGGAAGTACGAGCAGCAGAAGAAGTCCGACAAGCAGCGGGCTCAGCAGCGGCACACCGGTCTCAAAGAGGTCAAGATCAAGACAACCAAGATTGACCCGCACGATCTGAAGATCAAGACGGATCGTGCCCGCAAGTTCCTGGAGGACGGCCACAAAGTCCAAATCACCCTCCAGTACCGCGGCCGAGAGATGGCCCACCAAGACATCGGCCAAGACCTGCTCAACGGCGTGAAGCGGGAGCTGTTCATGATCTCCAAGGTCGAGCAGGACTTCCGCATGCAGGGGCGTCGTGGGAATATGGTCCTCTCGCCCGACAAAAAGGACCCGAAGAAGGTTCGGGCCCCCGAGCCGGGCGAGCCGATCACGGTCGGCACCAAGGGCGTCCCGCTCGCCGAGGCTGGTCCTGCAGGTGACGCGTCGAAGGACGAGGTCGTCAAGCCGGCGCGGAAAAGCCTGTTCCCGTCGCGTCAGCCGACCCAGGCCACAGCCGAGGGCGAAGCTCCGCCGAAGCCCAAGGCGACATTCGGGCTGCCCCCGCGTAATTCGGACGATGCGGTCATTCCAGCTCCAAGCGACAGCGAAGAACCCGCCGCCGAGGCCGAACCAGCGCCCGCGTCCGACGCAGCGTGAGTTGCCGTCATTGAACAGGTGAGGTTT
Source organism: Planctomycetota bacterium (assembly GCA_038746835.1). Classification (NCBI taxonomy): domain Bacteria; kingdom Pseudomonadati; phylum Planctomycetota; species Planctomycetota bacterium. Next base: position 865 of record JBCDKH010000138.1, read on the forward strand.
CGATCGCGTGAACGCTGATTGAAGTCAGCTTGAGAGACGACGCGCGGTCTGTGCATCCTCAACGGTGGCGAAGACGCTGTCTTCGTGCTCGGCGAGTTTGGCAACACGGCGAACGTGACGTCCGCCGGTGAAGGGCGTCACCAGGAAGGTCTCTGCGACGCGGAAGAGCGTCCGTTCGCCGACGAGGTCGGTCCCGACGCACAGCACGTTGCAGTGATTGTGCTCGCGTGCGATGCGTGCGGTGATCTCGTCGTGGCACGTGGCAGCGCGGATGCCGGGGACTTTGTTGGCCGCGATGCCCATCCCGATGCCGCTGCCGTCGAGCAGGATGGCGGCGTCGTACTCGCCGGAGGCGACCAGCCGTGCGACGGGAATCGCATAGTCCGGATAATCGCAACCGCGCGAGCCGTCATCGCAGCCAAAGTCATCGACGGCTTCCAGCCCTTCGACGTCGCAGCCGACACCCGAGAGCCGCTCGATCAGTCGCATTTTTGCCGCGTAGCCGCGGTGGTCGCTTGCAAGGGCGACACGGCGCAGGCGTGGAGATGCCTCGGCAGTGAGTGAGGCTGCAATTCGGTGAGGAGGCAAGGAATCCTGAACATCGGCCGCCCCACCACGGGTCTTGAGCACGGACTGGCCGTCAGTGGCGCTTCGCGGGTATCCGTCGCTCATGGAGATCCTTCCTGCCGTTGCCTCTTCCTTCGGCCGCGGCTCCGATCCGCTGCCGACCCACGCGATTGGGGACGCGTGGCACGGGGCAATCTACCGCATCGGCAGCCATCTGTAAAAGACGACTCTTCGGCCGTTGTATGCGATACCGGGCGCGCACATGCGACAACGTGACAGCAAAAGTGCCGCTGGAACTGTTTAGGAGGGTTTTTGATCGGTCGAACCGACGGGTCGCATCAGGAGCCGCTGCTGCAGCGAGCGTGTCATTACCTGGCAAGATCACAGAGCAGCGAGGCGGTCGTCAACGAGCGTTTCGAGCTTTTCTGCAAGACGCATGTAGGTCGACGCGTCGGCACCGATCGGGTCTTCGATGTCCCCGTCCGGATCCAGCAGGACGAGCTTGTCGGCTGCTGATGGCACCAGCCCGAGGACGCCCTGACGATGGGCGGCGGTCATGGCGATGATCAGGTCCGCCCGGTGGATCATCGCGACATCGAGCGGGCTGCTGCGATGGCCCGACAGGTCGCCGCCGAGCGACTGGACTGCATCGGCAGCAGCGGGTGTGGCACGCATGCCGGGCATCGCCCCGGTGCCTGCCGAGATGACTTCGTACCCGGCCTCGCCAAGAGCTTTCGGATCGACGCCGATCTTCTTGGCCAGGACCTTCTTGCCGAGCGCCATCGCCATCGGGCTCCGACAAGTGTTGCCGCTGCAGACGAAGAGGACAGTTGTCCGCAGCAGCCGCTCAATGATCCGGCGGTCGTAGATGCCTTCGCGGACGACGTTCCAAGTCGAGCCGTCGGCCTCGACGTGCACGACGGTGCTCGGCCTGGCGTACCGCGTCGGGCCAGCGTCGTAGGCGACGGCGACGCCGAGCTCGTCCAGGCCTGCCGACTCCGGCGGACGCGACGCTTCGCCGCCACGCGGCAGCCCCGCACGCGTCAACACTGCGGGCTGTCCGGCACGCCGGAGGACGGTCGACGTGAACGGATCGTCAGGACAACGCAGCGTGATTCGACTGTCGGCATCGAAGAGATCTGACGTCGACAGGCCGAGCTGGTCTGCAGCAGATTGAGCTTTCGTGGCGTCAATCTGAAAGCCGATGGCCACGGGTCCGGGCCAGAGCTTGCGGACGAGCTTCCGGCTGTCGTCGGTCAGCTCAACGCCGAATGCGTCCAGATCGTCAGCAGAGCCGAGGTGGGGCGTCATCGGCGCTTTGGCGTCGCGACGAAGCTTGGCCAGATCGTCCGACGCACCGGGTTTGGCGGCCAGGCCGTAAACGGTCTCGGTCGGGACGCAGACCAGCTTGCCGTCGGACAACAACCCCGCGGCCTCTTCGACGGCCTGGTGCAAATCGAGCGTGTAGTCGTTGAGGTCAACGCGGCGAACGGACATAAGCGGTGAAAAACGTAGGGTGGGCCCCGGCCCACCTCCGGATGCAGCGGCTTTGAGAGCACGCCCAGACGGTGGGCCCGGGCCCACCCTACGCAGATTGCTCGATGCGTGCGGAGTACGAATTCCGTCGCATCAATAAGCTGCCGTCTCTCGCAGCGCCTTGCCGATCCGGGCGGCGTCGGGCAGGTAGTCGTTCTCGAGCTTGTAGTACGGCATCGTCACGTCGAAACCGGTCACGCGTTGGACGGGAGCTTCGAGGTTGAGGAAGCAGTGCTCCTGAATCAACGCGCTGATCTCGGCACCGAGGCCGCACGTTTTCGGAGCTTCGTGGACGACCACCGCTCGGCCCGTGCGGCTGACGCTCTTGACGATCGTCTCGACGTCGATCGGCCAGAGCGACTGCAGGTCGATCACTTCTGCCGAGATGTGGTCCGGCAGAGCGTCTGCGGCTTCGAGGCAGCGGAAGACGCTTGCGCCCCAAGTGATGATCGTCAGGTCGTCGCCTGTTTCGAGCACCTCGGCTTGGCCGATCTCGATCGTGTAGTCGTCATCTGGCACATCCTCCTTGAAGCTGCGATAGACGCGCTTTGGCTCAAAGAAGACCACCGGATCTGGATCGCGAATCGCTGAGGCGAGTAAGCCCTTGGCGGCCTTGGGCCGGCTGGCCATGACGACCTTCAGCCCAGGCGTGTGGACGTAGACGGCTTCGGGCGAATCGCTGTGCAGCTCCGGTGCGTGGATGCCGCCGCCAACGGGGACGCGGACGGTCAGCGGACACGTCATTCCGCCACGATTTCGCGTGCGGCAGCGTGCAGCCTGGTTGACGAGTTGGTCGTACGCCGGGCCGAGGAAGCCCTCGAACTGAATCTCCGGCACCGCCTTCATGCCGGCGTGTGCCAGGCCGACGGCCGTGCCCATGATGCCGCCTTCGGAGAGCGGCGTGTCGCGAACGCGCGCCTCGCCGAACTCCTTCTGCAGGCCGTCGGTGAGCCGGAACACACCGCCGTTCAGGCCGACGTCTTCGCCGAGGAGGATGACGCTTTCATCGCGCGTCAGCTCCTGACGCAGGGCGAGATTGATCGAATCGACGAGGTTCAGCTGCGGCATCGGCGTCCTCCTCGCTCAGACAGTGACGGCCTCGTCTGCCTCGACGCGGCTCAGGGTCGACTGACGCGGCGACTGGCCGAGCGAACCGGTCCGACGCGTCTCGCGTTGACGCTCGAGCTCACGCGGCGTCGTGGCAAAGGCGTAGTCGAAAATGTCCGACTTGCCGGGCTTCTCGATCTCCATGGCAGTCGCGATGACTTCCTTGACGATGCGGGTGGCTCGCTCTTTCTCTTGCTTCTCGAGGTCGTCGTTCCACTGGCCGCGGGCCTCGAGGTAACGGCGTGTGCGAATCAGCGGGTCCGACGCGACGCCGCGTTCGTGCTCTTCCTTACTGCGGTAGCGGGATGCGTCATCAACCGTCGTGTGGTCGGCGATGCGGTAGGTCGTCAGCTCGACAAGCGCAGGACCGTTGCCGGCGCGGGCGTGGCGGACGGCGTCGCGGCAGACCTTAAAGCTGGCGAAAAGGTCGTTGCCGTCCGCCTGGAAGCCCGGCATGCCGTATGCCAGTGCCTTCTGGGCGAACGTCTGGCTACGCGTCTGCTTCTCGGTCGGGACGCTGATGGCCCAGCCGTTGTTCTGGCAGACGAAGACGACCGGTGCGTCGCCCGTCGCCGCGAAGTTCAGGCCGTCGTGGAAGGCACCTTCGCTGGTCGCGCCGTCGCCGAAGAACGCCATGCAGACGCGGTCGGTGCCATGCTTGTCGTTGTCGATCTTGAGCTTCCACCCGATGCCGGCCGCATGGGGCAGATGGGCACCAATGCTGATGCAGATGGGCGAGATGCCGAGCTTCGGGTCGATGTCGTTGCCGCGTTCGTCGCCCATCCAGTGCAGCAGGATCTGGTGCATCGGCAGGCCGAGGTGGAACAGGGCGATGTTCTCGCGATAGCTGGGAACGACGTGGTCGTGCCCGGCGATGAGGGTCATAGCCGCCGCCAGCGGGCCGGCCTCCTGGCCCTTGTTCTGCGGGAAGGTGCCCATCCGACCACTTCGTTGGAGGCGGTACGCAGCATCATCAAGCTCGCGGGCGACGAGCATCTCGCGATACGCCGCGACCACGGCCTCGTCGTCGAGCACGTCGCGCACCTCGTCTGCGAGTTGCTCATCGATCGAACCGTCAGCCGAAAGAATCTCGACGCGGGAAACGGAGCCGTTGAAGACGTCGTGTGTGGGCATGGGCCGAACCTCCTGCTCGGTGGGGGACGCCCGAAGTCTACGCGATTCGGCCGTGCGAAAAGCGATGAGACGTCCCACGCATCAACCTCGGCCCATGTCAAACCGGTCTCGCGTGGTCGCATATGACGACCCGCCGAGGCGTCCGATCGCGTCCAGGCGGCCGGCATCGACGTTTCCGTCGCCGTCGAGCACGTTTTCTCGGACGTGCATGAGAACGACCTCGCCGAAGACCAGCGTCGTCGACATCGGACCGCCGTCGCCCAGATCGAGCGTGTGACTCATGCGGCACTCCAAATGGACATCCGCCTCCGCCACCCTCGGCGGTTTGACCTTGCCCGACGGCTCACGCGTCAGGCCTGCGAGATCGAACTCACTCTGGTCGCGGGCGAGCGTCGCACTGGACGCGCCCATCTGCTCGCCCAACCGGTGCGGCACGATGTTGACGACGAACTCGCGAGTCTCGATCGCGTGGAGCACGCTGTCTTTCTGATTGCCATTGCGATCGCGAGCGCCGCTGAAAAACACAGTCGGCGGATTGGCACAGACGGCGTTGAAGAAGCTGTACGGCGCGAGGTTGTCCACGCCGGCGGTCGACGTCGTGCTGATCCACCCGATAGGGCGTGGAACCACGACGTTGACGAGGTGGCCGTACATCACCCGCGGGTCGACGTCGTTGGGATCGATGAGCACGTGGCGAGGCTACGACGACGGCCGAGGCTTCCGGTGCAAAAGGCTCGTAAGCACGCCGACCAGCAGCAACACGAACGCCATGCCGACGGACAGCACGCCCCACGCAAATCTCGATCGTGGCACGAGAGCCCTCACTGCGTCAGCAAACTGTTGCAGAGCCGCGATGACCTGAGACCAGCTCGGCCCCAACAGTCGCCACGATGCGACACCGCCGACCGCTGCGACAGCAGCCGGCAGCAGGCGTGGCAACGTGACACCGATCAGCACCAGCCATGCAGCCGACGTGCCGATCATCGACGTCGACAAGCGCACGTCGCCGAGACCTAGGTCGAGTCGAACCGGGCTGCCCCACGAAACGAAGGCGGCGGCGAGTGGAAGCAGGAGACGCAAGCCGAGGTTCTCGTTCGTCGGCTTGAGCAGCAAAGCGAGGCACAGCAGCAAGGGGGCCGCGTGCGGAGCCATGAAGGGGCGGTCGTAAACGTAGTGCAAGACGCCCAGATGGATCGCAAGCGACACCCACGGCCCAGCCGCGATCACTCGTGGCCACCAAACGGAGGGGGCTTGTCCCCGCGGTGCGACGTCTCGCCAAATGAACGAAAGCAAGCGGTACAACAGCGGCGAGAGTCCGACCATCCACCACAGCAGGTAAAACGTCCCCACGGTCACGCCGCCGCCCTGATCACCGTCGAGCCAGAGCAGGGTCGACGGCACCGCGTGCAACAGCACGAGTCCGACCAGTCCGGTCGCGATCGTCGCTGGCGTCAGCTCGGGCCGGATGACACGCAGCAACAACGCGACCTTCGCAACGGCCAGAGCTAGGAGGGCCGCCGAGGTCAGGATCCCGATTGCAAGATCAGCCGTTGCGATCTCACTCATGAGAAACGAGACGTCGAGCGCGAAGAGGCAAACGAGTGCGATCAGCTGCAGTGTGTCGCGACGCGGTCCGACCTGCTTGTAAAGCCAAATGCTGACGAGGAGGCAGGTGATCTCGTAAACCTGCAGCGTGCCAAGCAGCGGCATCAGCCGACTGATCGGAATCGGATTCCACGTGGTCGTGTTGGTGAGTGCACCGACGCCTGCGAGCATGGCGACGGCGCTCAGCAGATAAAACGGATTGAACTCGACGATCCAATGCCACCACCTTGCCGGCGGTGGTGTCGGCGTGCTGGCATGAGTTTCCGACGATTCAGCGGAGGCCGGGAACTGCGACATGACACGACTCCTGCGGCTTGGCCGCGGTGGGAGGGCGGGTTGTCGTCGGTCGTCTAGTTTGCTGCGAGGCGGGACGAGTCAGGGACTCGCGAAAGAGCAGGACGCTCCAGTTGCAGCGATGGCGGCCGGCTTGCGGGCTGCCCAGAGCATACCCGACCACGCGGAAAGTCGCACCGCTAGGCTTCCCGCCTCATGGCACTCCTCGAAGGCAAAAAGGGTCTCATCCTCGGCATCGCCAACGATCGCTCGATCGCGGCGGCGATTGCCAAGTCGTCCAAAGCACACGGCGCGACGTTCGCCGTCACGAATCTGCCCGGCGAGAAGTTCCTCGCTCGCACTAAGAAGGCCATGGACAACGGTGGGTACGGCGAGATGCCGCTCTTTGGGCTGGACGTCGCCGACGATGCGAGCCTCGACGACTTCTTCGCCAAGGTGAAGGACGAGATGGGCACGATCGACTTCGTCGTCCACTCGCTGGCCTTTGCGAACAAGGACTACCTCGCGATCGACAAGTTCCTCGAGACGCCGCGGGACGTGTTCGGCCAGGCGTTGGACATCAGCGCGTACAGCCTGATTGAGGTCGCGCGTCGGGCTCAGCCGCTGATGAACGAGGGCGGGAGCATCATCGCGATGACCTATCTCGGCAGCGACCGGGCTGTGCCGGGGTACAACGTGATGGGCGTCGCCAAGGCCGCGCTGGAGTCGACCAGCCGCTACCTCGCATATGAGCTCGGGCCCAAGGGCATCCGCGTCAACACGATCAGTGCCGGCCCGGTCCGCACGCTGAGCGCCATGGCCGTCGGCGGCATCGGCGAGATGTTCGACCACACGACGCAAAAAGCGCCGCTACGCCGCAACATCGACGCCGAAGAGGTCGGCAAGGCCGCCGTCTACCTGCTCAGCGACCTCTCCAGCGGCACGACGGGCGAGAACCTGTACGTCGACAGCGGTTTCAACATCGTCGGGCTGTGAGGCGCATCTAGTGGCATGGGGACAGACGGTCGCAGGCGAGCGTTGCACCGTGCGTTAAGCTGTCGCGGTGGCGTGGTTCTGGCTCTTAATCGGCTGCGTCGCGACGGCGTCTCTCGGCTTGATTTGGTTTGGACGACGCGGTCGCCAAGTCGACGATCACCCGCAGTGTCGCCGCTGCGGCTACGACCTCTTCGGCAGCGGGTCAGCCTCCTGCCCAGAATGCGGCCGCGACATCACTGCGAAGCGAGCGGTGCGGATCGGCCATCGGCGTCGCTTGTGGTGGCTGGTCTGGTCGGGCTCGGCGATGCTGCTTTTGACCCTCGGTTTTGGCGGAACGACCGGCTACGTCATGGCGACCGGGCTCGATCTGCAACAGAAGAAGCCGGAGTGGTGGCTGCGGGCGGAGCTACGCGGAGACGACGCGAACGCGAAGGGCTTGGCTTGGTACGAGCTCATGCGTCGACACGAGAGTCCGACGGAGGACATCGGGCCTCGCTCCGTTTCGTCCCTCGTTGAAGAGACGCTGGCGAATCAGGCAGACGAGGCGCGACCTTGGCAGTTTTACGACGATGGTGACTTTGTGGAGCAAATGCTGGCCGCCGGGAAGCTTGAGCGACACGTCGCCGAGCAGTATCTCTTGAATGGGACCGACGAGGGCATCGAAGTGCGCGCTTGGATCAAGGCTGGCGATCCGCTGCCGATGCACGTGCTGACCGACCCGCTCTGGACGAGGAACCAAAGGACACCCGCGATGTGCGGCTTCGGAGTGGACTACAGCCGCCGCGCGTACGGCATTCCGCTACGAGGCCAGATCATCGACGCCCGTATCGCGATCAACGGCCGACAGTGGGACGCTGACGTCCCGGATGCATGGGTTTGCGACATCCCGAGGTTACAGACGGATCACGAGCTTCGCGTGGTGCACGAGATCGATACGAGTGATCTTCTACCGGGCACCCACCACGTCGAACTGATCGGCACGCGAACGATCGACGCAGCTGGGCTTCCCGGTGGTCCCGTCGAAAAGCCGTTTCGGGTCGTGAGCAGCTTCGTCGTCAAGGAGCATGGTTACGAGCCGCCGATTGACGAGCGTATAGCCCTCCGCGACCGGATCATCCGGACGTCTGTCAAGGTCAACAAGCTCGAGCGGACCCGCGACTTCGCGACGGGCAAAGCCAGTTTGACGCTGACCCTGTTCTACACGCGTCTCCCGGCCCACTTCGACGTTACAGCTTGGGTCCGTCCGGCAGGATCGGACGAGCCTTTTGCCGGGACCGCAGCTCGGTTCGACATCATGGCCAACGACGGTGGCTGGAGCGCGGCGCAACCGTTGGCGAGCGAAGCGGTTCGGCTTCCTGAGCCTTGGAGCGACATCGACACGTTCGACGTCCAACTTCGATCCGTGCCTGTCGACCAGTGCCTGCACGTCGACCCGGCGAATCACTGGACAGGAACGATGACCTTCAAAAGCGAACAGGTCGTCGATTCTGCCGATGCGACGGCCAGCCGCGGGTAACGCAGCGTTCGTACGGTCGGTCATGAGCGACAAGCCTGAGCTTCGGCGGCAGTTCGTTACGTGGACGATGTATCGCCTCGACCCGGCGGTGCGGCGATTGGAGGCCGATGTGAAAGCGGCGATGAAGGAGGAGTTCGCTGCCGCGCTGGCGGAGAAGGACGAGGAGTACATCCAGCTCACGTACTCGACCGCCGGGCTCAAGACCGACACCGACTTCATCGTGTGGCGAATCGCGTACGAGTCGGACGTGCTTCAACGACGCGAGGCGGCGATGAATCGCACGCGGCTCGCTGGATACGTCACGACCAGCCATCGCTTCCTCGCGATGACCAAGCGAAGTCAGTACATCGATCCGGTCGACCCGTTTCACGACGAGAACAGCCGGGCCAAGATCGTGCCGGGTCGAAGGAAGTACCTCTTCGTCTACCCGTTCGTGAAGACCAGGCCGTGGTACCTGATGAGCCAGGAGGACCGGCAGACGGCGATGAGCGAGCACATTCGCGTCGGCACGAAGTACCCGAGCGTCAAGCTCAACACGAC
>JBCDKH010000139.1 GCA_038746835.1 Planctomycetota bacterium
GCCGGAGCTTTCTTTGCGGGCGCGGCCTTCGTCACCTTCTTTGCGACCTTCTTCTTGGCAGCCGCAGTCGAACGTGCCTGCTTGCGAGCCGCAGTCGCATTCTTCTTTGCCGAGGCGGAACGAGCCGCCGTTTTCTTCGGCGTGGCCTTCTTCGCGGTGCTCGTCGCACGCTTGGTGGTCTTCTTGGCCGACTTGACGGTCTTGGCGACCTTCTTTGCTGGTGCCTTCTTGACGGTCCGCGCGGCCGCCTTCGCCTTTTTGGCGGCGGGTCGCTTGGCCGTCTTCTTCACCGCGGCCGCCTTGCTGACTGGAGCCTTGACCCGCTTGGCGACTTTCTTTGCCGCAGTGCGAGGCTTGGCTGGAGCCTTCTTGGCTGTCTTCTTGGCGGATTTGGCCACGCTGACCTCGGAGCCGGGGGAAGGTGAGAGACGGGCCCGTTGTGGCCCGCGTGCAGGCCGAATCAGCCGTCACCATCCCGGAAGTTGCGGCCGCTACGGCTCGGGACGCACGAACACGTCCCGAATTTGGGGGCGGACAGTAGCCGTGCTGCCCCCTTTGTCAAGGAAACACCGCGGCTGGCACACTCGCTCTCACGGGCGATGTGATCGACAAAAAATATTGCTGGGCAATGGGTTAAATTGAATCTACCCCATCATCGAGAGCAGGTTTGCAACGTACTGACGCACCCCACCGAGACCGCGACGCAGTCCGATTTCGTGACCGTGACGATCGAAAAAATCCACCGCCTTCGATGTGTCGTACTGGTTCTTCGGCCCGCCGGAACCGCTGTAATCGACCACCTCGCCCCCGCTGCCCGACAGCTCCGCAGCGATCTGCGGCGGCACGCACTTGTGCAGGTACCGCTCTGCAAGGTTGTAGATCTCGCCCGCCGTCTGATCGTCGCCGATTGCGAATGTGATGGCATCGGCAATGTCCTGCACATGCGTGATCTTGCCACCACCCGGTGCGTCGACCTTCTCGCCCCGGCGGGCCTTGTCGATGAGATTGAACCACTGACTCCGCTCCAGCGTCGGGTCCACGCCATAGACGGCGACGGGTCGCCATGAGCTGGTATTCATCCCGAACTGCGTGCGGTACGCCTTGAGAAACGGCTCGATCGACGCCTTGTACGCGCCGTAGAGGTTGCCCGACCATGTCGGATGCGTCTCGGTGATTGTCGGCGACGTGACGATCTCGTCATTCACCGCACCGCTACTGATGAACAGAAACTGCCCGACGTCGCTCAGCCGAGCAGTCTCCAGCAGGTCGAGGCTGCCGGTCACGTTGGTGCGGAAGTGCTCGTAGGCCGTCGTCGACTTCGAGCCGCCGAACGCCGGTATTGCCGCGGACCAGTCGACCGCATTGTGGACCACGGCATCGACGCGCGTGCAGAGCTTGGCCATCGCCTCCCGATCCGCGGCATCACCCACGACGAAATCGGCGACGTGCTCCTCGATGTGATCCCGCCGAGACGTCTCACGGACGAGCGCGATGACATCATGCCCCGCTTTTGCAAGGGTCTGCGCGATGTTGCTTCCGATGAACCCGCTGGCTCCGGTAAGGGCGACCTTCATCCGCGACGGTACGGCGCCGACACCATCGCGTAGAGCGCGGCCACGCTGGTCCAGTCGATGACCTTCATGAAGTTCTCGACGTACGCGCTGCGACGATTCTGATAGCGCAGGTAATACGCGTGCTCCCACACATCCAGCGGCAAGAGCGGGAAGGTGCCGGGCATGAAGCCCTGGTCCTGGTCATTCACGCCGACAACGGCAAGTCGGACAGCGACAGGGTCGAAGACGAGCTGCACCCAGCCGCTGCCCTTCACCGCTGCTGCCGCGCCCGCCCAGAGTGTCTTGAAACCGTCGAGCGAGCCGAAGCTCTCATCAATCGCCGCTGCAAGATCACCGGTTGGCGTGCCGCCCATGTTGCCGTTGTCGTCCGGGCCCATCGTCGCCCAGAAGATCGAGTGCAACACGTGGCCGCCGTAGTTGAAGCTGAGGTTGCGATCCAGTCCGTAGAGCAACGTTCTGTCGCCGGTCGCACTGCCCTCTGACAGTTCGGCGACGGTCGTGTTGAGCCCGTTGACGTAGCTCTGGTGGTGTTTGGTGTGGTGCAGCCGCATCGTCTCCTCGTCGATGGCGGCATCGACCGCGTCGTAGGCGTACGGCAGCGGCGGGAGCGTGTAGCCGCTGCCGTCGTGCATCGAGGTGAGCACCCGCATTAGCTTCGCAGGCATCCGCGGCCGACCTCCACGCGGCGGCTCGTCGGCACCGGCCGGCTGCGCGAGTCCGAGCATCGCACCACCCCCGACCAGTCCGGCGAGGCCGAGCGGAAGACCGGAAAGCACATCACGTCGAGTCGGTCCGCTGTCGCTGTGATTCGGCTGCATGTGTTGAAAGCTAAAGCCGCAGGCGCGGCCGACACAACGGCCAATCCGCATAACCTCCACTTCCGCCGATGGCCAACGTGTCCGTCCGATCCTCGCTTCTCGTTGCTCTTGTGGTCGCCGTCGTCGCACTTGCGGGCGATCTGGTCGTCAAGGCCGTCGCATGGGAACACTTCGTCAGTTTCGAGACGTGGGTCGATGGACGAGTCGTCCTCGATCCCCGGCCGATGTCGCACGTCGAAGCACTGCCGGGGCTGCTGGATCTGACAGCCGTCGCCAATCAGGGTGCCGCGATGGGCCTTGGCCAGGGGAAACGGCCGCTCTTCCTCGTCGTCGGTGTCGTGGCGTGCATTGCGCTCGCGTTCTTCTTCTGGCATTCCGTCCGGACCGACAAGCGGAGCGGCGGGCCGGTTCTTTGGCAGTCGCGGCTGTACCGATTCACGCTGGCGATGCTGCTGGCTGGCGTGGTTGGCAACCTGTACGACCGCCTGCACCACGGCTACGTCCGCGACATGTTCCACATGCTGCCGGGCATGCGGTGGACGGATATCGCCGGCTCACTCCCTGATCGCGAGGTCTTTCCGTGGGTCTTCAACTTGGCGGACGTCTACCTGTGCGTTGGAGTCGGCGTCATTCTGGTTCTCGGGCTCATCACACCCGATCCGGAGCCGGCCGAGGCGAAGGAGTAGGGCGTGACCCGCGACGAGCAGTTCATGGCAATGGCCGTCGAGCGGGCGACGCTCGGCCGAGGTCACGTCGAGCCGAACCCGATGGTCGGCTGCGTGCTCGTCCGCGACGACACGGTCATCGGCATCGGCCACCACGAGCGCTACGGCAGCCCGCACGCCGAGCCGAACGCACTCGCTGACGCCGGCGATGCCCGCAATGCCACGGCCTATGTGACGCTGGAGCCGTGCTGCTACACCGGCCACGGCAAGCAGACGCCGCCCTGTACGCCGCGACTGATCAAGGCGGGCGTGCGACGCGTCGTGATCGGTTGCGTCGATCCGAACCCGCATGTCGCCGGCAACGGCATCCGGCAGTTGCGCGAGGCCGGCATCGAAGTCGTGTCTGGCGTGCTCGAAGCCGAGTGCGACACGTTGATCCGAGCCTTTCGGCTCCGCGTCAAGGAACGTCGGCCGATGGTGGCGCTCAAGTGGGCCGAGAGTCGTGACGGACGAGTCGCCGGTCGGCAGGGCAGGCCGGTGCGGATCACAGGCGACCTCGCGAACTCCGTCGTTCACGAACTCCGTGGACGCTGCGACGCCATCGCCGTCGGCACGAACACGCTGGTCAACGATGACCCACAGCTGACCGCACGGGGCGACAATCCGCCACGCCGGGCAATCCGCGTCGTGCTGTCGAACTCGCTGAAGCTGCCGCCTGAGCGCCGTCTCTGGCAGCCGGGTCCGCCGACGGTGATCTACACACACGACCAGGCACCAGACGTCGAATCGCCGGCTTCCCACGTCGAGATCATCCGCCTTCCCTCGCAAGACAACACCCGTGGAGGTCGGCGATTCGGGATGGGCGACGTTCTGAGCGATCTCTTCAAGCGTGGGGTGACGCATCTTCTCGTCGAGCCCGGTCCGAAGTTGGCGGCAGATCTGCTGCGCTTGGGCCAAGTCGACCGGGTTTGGCGATTCAAGTCGACGCGACTCGACATCGGCGAATCCGGCCTCGTCGCCCCAGAACTCGATTGGCCGAAGATCGGCGAACTCGACCTCGGCGACGATGTGCTCAGTGAGCACGCTTTCGATTGTGAGGATCGCGCAAGCGTCGACTTTCGCCTTGCACGATCGCTTGCGACGGGCACCAGCAGCAGATAGAACAGAGCCCATGCGTGGGGTCTTCCTCTCCGTGCCCATCGCGGCCTTCGACTTGGACGGATTTAAACGTGCGATGGAGCACGCGTCTTCCCTCGAGCCGGAGGAGCAGCAGATCGCCCACACGTTTCTCGTGAGTGAGGCGATTCTCGCCGGCCTGTACTACGTGCTGCTGGCTGCAGTCGTCTTCTTCCTCGGCCGACGCATCATCCAGGCGATGGTCGCCGGCTACCGCGAGGCCAAAGCCCAGTCCGTATGAACACCTGGTTCGACTGGTGGCCCGGAGGGCTCGGCTGGCTGCTCGTGCTGCAGCTCGTCATGCTCGGCTCGATGGCGCTCTACCGCGTCCTCGGACAGCTAATCGGCAAGCAGAGCCCGAACGACTTCTTCGTCATCTTCTACCGCACCTTCTGGGAGGCGATGAAGAGCCCGAAGAAGCACCCGCTGCCCATCAACTACGAGCCCGTCCCACCGAAGAAGAAACCTGAAAGCGACCCGACCGACGGCGAGCAGGACCTCGACGAAGACGACCTCGATGCGCTCTTTGCTGCCGATCGGGACGAGGCCGCCGCTGACGATGGCGAGCCTGCGGCCACCGGTCCGGCGGAGCTGGAAGTCGAGGTCGGCGGACCGGGATCAACCGATCGCGTTCTGGGCGTCATCGGAGACGTCGTGTCCGTGGAAGTCGACTGCGACCCCGAGTCCGGACGAGCGAACGCGAAGGCCATCGGGCTGGTCGCCACTGTCCTGCGGCTGGAGCGGCATCAACTCTCGATCATCCATGGTCAGGCCAAGGCTCAAAAGCGGCTTCGCGTCGTCGGCCTGGTCGCGGGCGAGTTGAACAAACGCCTTGACGAGGCTGCCGGCTCATCCGCCGTTCCCGAAGCTTCCGCCGGTGCTGTTGGCACCAGTGCCACCGACGAACTCGACTGGGGCGACGACGACGAGCCAGCTGTCGGGCTCCGCGACTGACGACGCCGCTCCGTCATCCCGAGCGCAGCCGAGGGACCTCGCCTGGGGCCGTGACGCCTGCCAGACGCGGTCCTTCGACTCGCTGCGCTCGCTCAGGATGACGGAGCAGGACCTTCTTCGACACCTGTGAGGGATGTCGGCGAAGGCGCGGAGCAAGTTCCGCGGCTACTTCAGAAGTGCGTCGATTCAGCACGCGTCTAAAACATCGACATGTCCGACGGATCGACGACTGACCAGCTGCGCCAGAGCATCCTCAAACGCGTCTCCGCCGAGGGGTACACGCCGATGCGGCCGCGCCAGCTCGCGGCCGCCATCGCTCAGGCACACGGCAATCCGTCGGAGGGCATCCCGGACTATGGCACCTTTCGTGGCGCGCTCCGTGACCTGATGGACGATGGCGACGTCGTCCTGGGCAGCGGCGGAGCTGTGCTGATCCCGGCTAGCCGCATAGCGAACAACGAGCTCGTCGGCTCGTATCGCAGCCATCCGAAGGGCTTCGGCTTCGTCATCCCTCAGGAGCCCGACAGCCACGAGGACCTCTTCATCCCGCCTGGCGACGAGCTGGGGGCGATGAGCGGCGACATCGTGCGGGCCAAGATCATCCCGGCCGGCTATCGCAACGGCAAGGACATGTACGAAGGCAGCGTGCTCGAGATCATCGAGCGACGCGAGACGCGGTTCGTCGGCACCGTTGGCAAGCTCGAGGGCAAATGGTTCGTCTTCCCCGACGGCAAGCGAGGCCCTGAGCCGATCGCCGTGCCAGACGCCGGCAGTCGCTACGTCGAGCCAGGCCAGAAGGTGATCGTTGAGGTGACCCGATTCGCCGACGATCGTCGCGGACCAGAGGGCGTGATCAGTCAAGTGCTCGGCGATCCGAGCGACAAAGACGTCGATCTCCGCAGTGCGATCGTCCAGTTCGGCCTGCCTGAGGAATGGCCGGAAGCAGTGCTCGACGCCGCCGGTGATGCAGTGCGGTCGTTCGACCCCGAAACTGAAAAGTCCAAGCGGCTGGACCTGACGAACGAGCTGATCTGCACGATCGACCCCGACGACGCCAAGGACTACGACGACGCGATCAGCCTCAGCCGCGAAAGCGACGGCACGTGGAAGCTCGGCGTTCACATCGCTGACGTCAGCTACTTCGTCAAGGCGGGCGGCGCGCTGGATCAAGAGGCGTACAGCCGGGGCAACTCGACGTACTTCCCAGGCCATGTCATTCCGATGCTGCCGGAGGTCTTGTCCAACGGTGTCTGCAGCCTGGTCGAGGGCGAACCGCGACTGGTGAAGTCCGCATTCATCTGGCTCGACCCCAAGACCGGCCGGCCCAAGCGGACGGCGTTCGCCAACAGCGTCATCCACTCCTTCGCCCGCCTTCGCTACATCGAGGCCCAGGATCTCATCGACGGCAAGGACGACATATACCACACCGATGGCCCGAAGAAGCGAAGCGACTACGACCCGAAGCTGATCCAGCAGCTCGAACACATGAACACCTGCGCCAAGCTCATCCAGAAGCGGCGACAGGCGGACGGGCAGATCGTGCTGAACATGCCGAGCATCGAGCTGGAACTCGACAGCCAAGGCAAGGTCGTCGGCGCGGCCGAAGAGGACGACTCGTTCACGCACACGTTGATCGAGATGTTCATGGTCGAGGCGAACGAAGCCGTTGCGCGGCTCTTCGCAGGCATGGGCGTGCCACACATCCGTCGCATCCACCCCGGTCCGGACGGCGAGGGAGAAGCGCGGCTGAAGACGTTCGCCATGAGCGCCGGCTACCGGATTCCGGACCTCGTCGATCGCCACGCCATCCAGGCACTGCTCGCCAACGTCCGCGGCAAACCGGAGGAGTTCGCGGTCAACTTGGCCGTGCTGCGGAGCATCAGTCAGGCCGAGTACTCGCCCAAGCTCATCGGGCACTTCGCCCTGGCCAGCGAGCATTACAGCCACTTCACGAGCCCGATCCGGCGCTACGCCGACCTGATGGTGCACCGTCTGATGGACCGGTACTTCGAGGTCATGAGCGCTGACTTCGGCCAGGGTCCCGTACCGCCTCCGCCCGGGGACCAGAAGGTGGCCGTCTCGCAGAAGATGAGCGACGTGCCGAGCGACGAGGAGCTCGACGACATCGGCAGCTACATCAGCTACACCGAACGCCGCAGCGAGTCGGCCGAGCGCGAGCTTCGCAGCGTCAAGGTCCTTCAGCTCCTCGCCGACAAGCACGTCGGCGATGAGTTCAAAGGCGTCGTCACCGGCATCACGAACTTCGGCCTTTTCGTGCAGCTCGAGACTTACCTGGCGGAGGGACTCGTGCGGTATCAGGACCTGCTCGACGACTGGTGGGACGTCGACGCCAAGGCCGGCGTCATTCGGGGCAAGCGGACCAACACCGTCATCCGCATCGGCGATGTCGTGCAGACCAAGATCGCCCGCGTCGACGTGCCCAAGCGCGAATTGGACATCGTCGTCCTGAACGTCCAAAGCCGCGGCACCGGCGGCACGGGCAAGTCCAAAGCCCAGGAACGTCAGCAGAATGCCAAACCCCGACACGACTACGGCGGCGGCCTGGAACCGCGCGGCCGGACCGGCAGCGACAAGCGATCTCAACGCAGCAAGTCGCGCGACACGCGCGGCAAGAATCGAGGGAAATGGGACAAACGCAAATAGCCGCTACGCGAGCTTCTGCGACAACTGGTCGACCACGCGACGCAGCAGTGATCGCCGCATCGGCGTCACGCGGGCTTGGCCGAATCGGACGCGGTAGAAGACCTCCGTCAACCCGCCAATGCGCTCGAACGCGGCCGGTGGAAGATGGTCGAGCGTGGCGGCGAACTCACGTGGCGTGAGCCCGGGCGATCGGCGATACCCAAGACCTTCGAGCAGCTGGACCATGTCGTCGTAGAAGCCCAACTGCTTCGCAAGTCGTCGCGCTTCATCCGGCGGCAGGTCGTTCAGACCGATGCGGCGAGCGCGTCGGTGAAGACGCCATCGTTCCAGAGCGAAGGCGATGACAGCAACGCCGGCCGCAATGAAAAGCAGCGTCAGCAGCCCGCTCGCCACGGCCGCGACGATTCCCGACAGGCCGGCAGTCAGGCCGCGGTCGGAGAGCCAGTTCTTGAACGCCTGCCAGGTGCCGGTCTCGCCATCGCCGCTATCGCCCGCCTCGCGGACACGCCTGCCGACTTGCTCGTCGACACGTGCAAGCAGCGAGTCGCGAACGCCTTCCTGAGCGCCGCGGTCGTAGCCGATGACCGACTGCTGCCATGTGTACGTGAGGTACTCGCCGAACTGTCGGATGGAGTTGCCGATCGATGCGATGAAACCATCATCGCCGGCGGTGTCGCCGATGCCTCCGGGCGTCGGATCGAACCGCCGCCATCCATCGGCTGTGAGCGCTTCGACCCACGCGTGGGCGTCGCTCTGGCGAATCGTCCAGCGGCCGATGCGGTCGTTGAACTCGTCGGTGCGATAGCCGACGACAACACGTGCCTCGATGCCGAGCGATTGCAACGCGACCGCCATCGTGCCGGCAAACAGCTCGCAGTGGCCGCGTCGTCCTTCGACCACGAACCACTCCAACGGATCCCGTCCCGCCCGAACGGCGGCCTGGGCTTCCGAGCTGACATCAAGCGAATAGTCGTACTCGTTGCGGAAGTAGCGCTCCAGGTTGCCCGCGATGCGGGCGTCCAGCTCCGTCACGCCGGGCCGTTGGATGCGGGCGATCGCCAGCGGCTGTCCTTGAAGATCGACGCCCGTGACTGCCGGGTCGAGTGCGAGGTCGATGATCGCGTCGGCCGGTGGAAGTGGTCCCGTGATGTCTTCACCGCGTTCCTCGCGTGTCGACCGGACGTCATCCACGCGTTTGGCATTGGCCAGCTCCACCAGGAGCGTTCCGTGTCGCTCGCGTGCCCACTGAACCCGTTCTTCGTTGCTGGCGGCTCGAAGATCGGCGACCGCAGAGCCGCCGTTGAAGTAGTCGAGCGTCGCGAGTCGCATCGCCTCGACACGCCGCGTCAGTCCCAGCATCGGCCGCAATGGCGCAAGCCACTCAACGGCGCGATCGAAGGGCGATTCATCGTTCTCGAAGTCACTTCGCCCCACGCCCAGGCCTTGGAGCGGCGTCTTCTGCGTCGCGATGCCGCCGTACTCGATTTGGCGGACCAGGTGCTGTCCCGCGACGCGGACCGTCCCGTCCGCTGAGGAGCGAACTTCCATCCCGCCGACACCGCCCTCGATGAGCCAGAGGGCTTCGGTGCCGTCGAGGACAAACAGCGTGTCGGAGCCGCTTGGCTTCAAGTTGACGACGTATTCGAAGACGCGCTCGTTGGTCTGACTCGCCCGTGCGATCGGCGTCGGGTCGTTTCGCTTAAGTCGCTGCGGAGCGCTCGACTGATCGAGCTGCGGCGTTCGGTTCCACGACCACGCATCGGGGGCCTGCGGGTCGGCCTGGTAGAAGTCGAGCGCGTTGCCACGAAGGTAGATCGGGCCAAGCGCGTCGCCGAGTACTTCGATGTGCCCAGCGACCTGCGTGTTTTGCTGAATGCGGGCGATGTCCTGGAAGTCGACGTTGCCGCTGAATCCAGTGACCGACTCCTCCGGCGAAAGCCGCGGAAGCTCGTGCAGAAACGACGCGCCGCCGCCTCGTGGAAACGCAAGGAAGACGACCACTGCCGACGTCGCCCCGGCGACGGCGACCAGCGCCGTCAGGCGTCGCAAGCTGCTGGAGAGCCGCCGCTCGTCGCGACGCAGGCGAGGGTCGTCGAGATGACTCGAAATCGGCGTGGACGGACCGGCCGCCTCCAGATAACACCTAGCCGCGTCGGCCTCGACTTTGAGGTGGAACAGCAGGCACGTGTAGAGCGACAGCACCACCCAGATGAGGAACAGCACGC
>JBCDKH010000140.1 GCA_038746835.1 Planctomycetota bacterium
CCGCGATCTCGCGAATACCCGCCAGCATCAGCGCGCTCAGCGGGTAGTAGATCATCGGCTTGTTGTAGACCGGCAAGAGCTGTTTTGAGAGTCGCATCGCCCGCGGAGCCGACGCCGCCATCATCGCTCATCGCGACGGCACTCCGGCGGGCGTGATGCTCATCCGCAGCGGCGTCCTCCAGTCCATCAAAGCAGTCGGCTACGTCGACATGAAGCAGCAGGCACTGCCGGAGCTGCGGAACCGGTTCGACATCCGAGTCGTCCGATCCCGGCGAGCGACGGGTATTCCGATTTTCGGTGCCACCAGCTACATCCAGGCCGTCGGTCGATACCACGCCCAGCGAGACGGTCGCGGCTTCGAGGCCCCGCCGCTCGGCATTCCTCTCGCCGAAGATTTCGGCTGCCACTTCACGCTGGTCGAAGACGGCGCACAGGTCGATTCTTCCGTATATTTGCACGATTCCGTGGTCCTCGACGGGGGCGTTGTCGAGGCCGGGGCGAGTCTCGTGGGGAGCGTGGTGACGGGTAGCGGCATTGTGCGTCGGGGACGCGAGGTGCTGGGCGGGCTGGTCGCGTGAAGGTGTGCGGGTTCTTCTTCTGCTAACTTGACGCCCACGGCCGCTCGGCCGATGCACTGGCAGGGACGTTCCCGCCGATGGTTCCGCACGCCATGTCTGCTCTGACGCTCCATGCCGAGACCTTCACCCCGCCCCCGGGGCAGCCGCCGGAGGAGTCGGCCATCGAGCCGCGCGGGCACGTGCCCCGGCAGCTCGTTGCCCCGCTGCCGCCGTCGCAGCGGACGTGGCGGCCGAAGCTGACGATCCAACGCGTCATCGTCGCATTCGCCTTTGCCGGCCTGGCCGTTCTGGCGTCCTGGTGGGCATGGGTCGACCTCGTTGGCCTGATCGACTTGCACGGCCAGAACGGGCACATCGTCCTCGTCCCACTCGCGATCGCCATCCTCGTCTGGGTCCGCCGCCAACGCATCGCGTACATCCGCGTAGGGACCCGCGTCCTTGGACCAGCCCTGGCGGCTGTGGGTGTGGTGTCGCTCCTCTCGGGTGGATCGACGGGCGTCTCGTACCTCTACCACGGCGGAGCCGTCCTCGTGGGCTTGGGAGCGTTTGTCAGCGTCTGTGGCAAAGGGGTTGTGCTTCGGCTCTTGCCGGTGATTGCCGCACTGGCTCTGCTGCTTCCAGTGCCAGGACGCGTTCGCGACGTCATCGGCCCGCCGCTTCAGGAACAGACGGCACGCATTGCCTCGGGCGTGCTGGAAACCACCGGCTTCGTCGCCCCCGCCCGTCGCGACATGAGCTCGTCCGCGTCCGCCGCCAACGCTGCGGAGCGAACGCCTCTTCCATCGTTGTCGCTGGTTCCCGAGGCTCGGCTGAAAAACGCCTGCGAGGGCATGCCGACGACGATGCTGCTGGCCGTCGTGATCTACACCTACGCCTTCGCGAGGCCGCTCCGGAATCGCTACCGGTGGCTGCTCCTCATCGCCGTCATACCGCTCGGCCTGGTGGCCAACGTCATACGAGCCACGCCGCTGGTCTGGTTGCTCGCGCGGAACGCGTCGGGTGCACCGGGGGCTGACGGATTGGATGTCGCCACGCAGGTCGGGCTCTATTCCGAATGGCTTGCCGTTCCGCTGGGCCTTGCGGCAGCGGCGTTTGCAGTTCGCGTGCTCGACTGGTCAGGCCTGCACATCTACACGTTCCGGCTCGCCCGATGACCGATCTGCCCTATCGATCAAAGCGACACGGGTGGCTCGCGCCGTTGCTGACGGCGATGCTGCTCGTCTTGGTCGGTGCGGTTCAGCACACGGTCCACCGGCCGCAGGACTGGAGCGGCTACCACGCGGCCGCTCAAGCCAGCGTGCTCGACTTCGAGCCAGGCCAGCTCGAAACGATCGACGGCCGCTGGATCGCTCGCGACCGCCCGCCGCGCGGCCCCGCGTATCCGACGCTCGACCCGATCGCTCTCAGGCGGATCGAGTTCCTCAACTTTGCCGCGACCGCCGATAAGGCGTCAGCCCCGAAGTCGGCGGAACTCGTCCTGTGTCTCGCCCCACGCGACGTGACGGCCCGGGCCTACTGGCCAACCTTCAGCGAGCCCGCCCGCAACGGACGCGTGCTCTCCGAGACGCCCGCCATGCACGCGGCAGCCGGGCGTGCGATCTCTGGCACGGAGTTCGTCGTCGAGCGATCGGACGGCTCGGTCGTTCGTTGCTTCGGATTTCTGATCGTTGCGGCCGGGCCGGAACCCGTCGTGGGCGGCGGGCGAACAACGGGCGACGTGTTCGACATTTTCGCTGGCCAGGGAGACGACAACCACTACAAGCACCGCCGACGCGGCGCGTCGATCGTCCTGGTCTGGCTCGATCCGGTCCTCTCCGCGGCAGACGACCCGGCACGCAACGAGGCTTACGTCGCCATCTTGGACAGCGCAGCCGAGCCGATCGCACGGTTGGCGAACGATCCGGTCCAGGTGGAGCGGCAACCTTCTTCTGGCTCGCGTGTCCTAACCCTGGCAAGCCGCGTCCTGCGGCCGACGTCCGCATCGGAGCGTGCGACGTCTCGTCGGATCGACCAGCCACGGACAGAAGGTGCGATAACGCGCATCCGGCCCTTAGCCAAGCCCGCCGAGGAGCGAGGGCTTCCGATACGTTGACAGCGGCCCGTGCCGCCTGAGACCAGCCCGCTTGCGCACCCCGGCCAGACAATGGCCAAACCCGGCCAGCTTGATGAGCAACACCCCGAACCAGCCGACCAACCTCAAGCTCGCTTCGGGCTCCTCCGACAGCGGCCGAGACTTCTGGGCCGACGTTCCAGCCGTCCCCGTCGATGCGCCGCGCACCGGCGGCTCGGGCGTGATGCAGCGCAAGCAGGCCGACCCGCTCGACCAGGCACGCCGGCTACTGCGTGGCCGCTGGCCGTTGTTGATCGTCCTCGCCGCCGGCGGTGCAATGGTCGGCGGGATGCTCGGCTGGCAGTCCCAAACGCCGACCTATGAGGCCGCCGGTCGCATCTCGTACCGCGCGTCGATTCCCAGGATGATCGAGGGCACCCAGGGCGTCGCTGGCGGGTTCAAAGCGTTCCTGAGCGAAGAACGGACACGTATCGCCGAACACCCAGACATTGCCCAGGCCGCGATCGAGACCGACGTCTGGCAGGAGACCGAATCGCCGATGCGTTGGGAGACCTTCCAGTGGCGTCTCGATGCACGCCACACGGGCGGCGACAACGTCATCATCGTCCGGTTCAACGACGAAAACCCACGCGTTGCCGAAGCCGCTGTGCGTGCAACGCTGAATGCCTACCGAGAGAACTTCAACAATCGCCGCTCGCTCCAGGACGGTCAGCTGCTCTTCAATCGCGAATCGGCGCTGAGTGATCTTCAAGCACGTCTTGCCGGTAAAGAGAACGACATCGCCTCCATCGCACGCAGCTACGGCGGAACAGAGGACCTTGGCGGCGTCGCGACGCTCATCCGTGCGGAAGTCGAAGATGATCGCGAGACGCTTGCCGAGCTCGAGCGCGATCTCGGCAATGCGACGCGGCTGCGTGACAGTGCCGACACCCTGATGCCGACCGATCTCGCCGTCGCGGACGAGGGTCTCATGAACCTGCTGCGGCAGCGCGACGCAACCCGAGCCGAGCTGGCTCGCCTGATGCGCGACTACGGGGC
This sequence comes from Planctomycetota bacterium, assembly GCA_038746835.1. Lineage (NCBI taxonomy): Bacteria > Pseudomonadati > Planctomycetota > Planctomycetota bacterium. The sequence goes on from JBCDKH010000140.1 coordinate 3,688, forward strand.
CGGAAACCGTCAGGTGCAAAACCTCCGCAACGACATTGCAAGCCTCGACGAAGAGATTGAGCTCCGAAGCGAGTCCGTTCGGCAGGTCTTTTTCGGAACGATGCCCAACCTGACCGACGGCGTGGGCGAGCTGATCAATGTCACGACCGACTACATCACCAAGACCGAGGCCCGCGTCGACGACCTGTCTCGCCGGCTCGCCGAGCGCGAAGAGCAGCTCAAGGTTGCAACGGCCGACCGCGAAGAACTGGCGCGGATGACGCGTGAGCGCGACAAGCTGTTCAGCGACATCGATGACCTGCGTGCCGAGATTCAGCAGCAGCGGTTCGACGGCATGATCGAAGACACCTTTGTCGACGACGGCATCGGCTGGCTCGACCTCACCATGCCGCCCGAGGGCTCGGCCTACGCGAGTCAGGACAGGCGCCTGCCGATGGCGTTGGGCGGCATGATTTTCGGCGCCGGCGTTCCGACGGCACTGGTCGTCCTGCTCGGTTTGCTCGACAAGCGAACGCGCTTCAGCGACGACGCCTCCGACCTCGCCGCCGGCATTCAAGGTCACAACGGCCAGCCTGCCCCGCTGCTGGGCGTGTTGCCGAACCTGCCTGATCGCCTGAGCGATCCGAATCAGGCGAGCATCGCCGCCCACTGCGTCCACCAGATTCGCACGATCCTGCAGATCCACCATGCGGTGCCGCTGTCCGGGTCCGACGGTGCCACTGAAGAGCCCCGGTCGTTCGCCGTCACCAGTGCCGGCCGCGGCGAGGGCAAGACAAGCCTCGCGCTCGCGCTCGGCCTGTCATACGCAGCCAGCGGCTGTCGCACGCTGCTGGTTGACACCGACCTCCGCAGCGGTGGCCTGTCGCGGCGACTCGACGTCCAGGGCGACGAGGGCATCCTCGACGCGCTCCTCGGCGGTGATCTGCTGCAGGCGACGTGCGAGACCGAAGTCGCCAACCTCGCCGTGTTACCGATCGGCAACGCCAAGGGCAGCCGGGCCGGCGTCTTCAGCCCGGTTGCGGTGCGGCAGATGCTGCGTCAGGCCAAGCGCAACTTCGACGTCATCCTGCTCGACTGCGGCCCGATCCTGGGCAGCATCGAAGCCACGCCCGTCGCCAGCGCCGCCGACGCAACGATCCTCTGTGTCACCCGCGGCCAGGCCAAGCCCATGGTCTCCAAGGCCGCCAAGCACCTCGGCCACGTCGGCGGTGTCGTCGCCGGTCTGGTCTACAACCGAGCCGGCTCGGCCGACTTCGAGCGGTCGGTCGCAGGAATGAACTACCGCGACGCCAGCCGCGAACGTCAGCCTGCCACGACCAAGCGGTCGGGCACCTCCGCCCGCCGCACACCCAGCCGAGCCGCCTGAGCTTCGTCCGTTGACCGAGGCTGCCTTTGCTTCCGCACACCTCCAACGTCCTCCCCGCCCAGGGCCGGCTTGCAACGGCCGGATCGGGGTTGGTGCGGACGATCTGGGGTCTGGAGCCGGTGCAGGTTCACGCCCGCTACTGGGCGAGCCGAGGCGTCTGCGTTGTTCGATCAGAAGACACGGCCCCTGCCGCACGTGGTGCGGACCTCTATCTGCTGCTTCAGCCAGAGAGCCTGCCGCTTTTTGATCTGACCGAAGCGCTCCGCGTGCTCAACTGGGTCGAGCCGACTGTCCTGACCGTCCGACTTCAGGAAAAGCGCGACGACGGCTATCGCGAAGTCGTCGTCTGCGAAGGGGACGAGCCACACCTTTACAACGGCCGACGCGGCAACGCGGCGGACGATCGATTCGTCCGATTCGACCGCGTCTACGACGGCAAGGAGGTCCGCCTCGGAAAGGCCATCCTCACGCCCGACCGCGAAATCGCCCAGCTCTGGCAGCAGGCCGGCGATCCGCTCGGTGCACGCCGCAGGCTGCGTCGCTACGTACCCGCCGAGGAGCGTGCCGTCGTCCGCACCGTCGGCCGGCTGTATGACCGTGGCGACGATCGCGAGATCGCACTGATGATGCAGGATCTCGTCCGCGAGTGGGATGCGCCTGATCGCACCGTCTCACGCATCGTTCGACACACACGAAGACGATCTGGCGGCAAGGCAACCGGTGCGACCACCGTCTGGACCGACAAAACCGCCGCCGTCGACGACGTCGACTTTCTGGGGCAAGTCTGGGTCGGCGCGGGTCGCGAGCTCTCGGCTGGCACGACCGTCGTCGGGCCACGCGTCGTCTGGGACGACCCTGCCAAGCGGCCCGAAGACTACGACCTGGGCGAAGTCGCGTGGACGGAGCTGATGCCTCAAGACGCGCACGCCGTGCCGGTCATCGGACGGGCCGGACGCGCTCGCATCAAGAAACGGCTTCTATCGCTGAATCTCAAGCGCAAACGCAACGACAAGTCAGCCTCCGGCGGGGACGGCGTCGTGCCGCTGGCGTCGGTCACGCAAGCGTCGACCAAAGTGCCAATGCGTCGACCCGACACGGTCGTCCCGTCGAACCCCGGCGAGTTTTCGGAGGCGGCCAAGCGGCTGTTCGACATCGCCTTCGCCGCCGGTGCCCTGCTCTTCACGGCACCTGCTTGGCCGGTGATCATGTTTCTGATCTGGCGCGAAGACGGCCGGCCCTTCTTCTTCGGGCACGTCCGGCAGAGTCGCGGCGGCAAGCAGTTCAAGTGCTGGAAGTTCCGCTCGATGTTCAACAACGCCGAAGAGATCAAAAAGCGCCTCATCGCCGAAGGCCTCAACGAAGCCGACGGTGCGCAGTTCTTCATGGAGAACGACCCGCGTATCACACGAATCGGCAACTTCCTCCGCAAGACGAACCTCGACGAACTGCCACAGTTCTGGAACGTCCTCCGCGGCCACATGAGCATCGTCGGCCCGCGGCCGAGCCCGGACAAGGAGAACCAGTTCGCCCCGACGTGGCGGGAAGCTCGGCTAAGCGTTCGCCCGGGCATCACCGGCCTCTGGCAGATCCGCAGAACGCGGGCCGAAGGCACCGACTTTCAAGAGTGGGTGAAATACGACCTGGAGTACATCGAGAAGCGGTCCTTCCGAGGCGATCTCGTTCTGATCTTCAAGACGGTCGCGATGATGTTCCGCAAGATTGCCCGAAGCTGATTGCCGTGAAAGTCGCAAGGCCGGTGTCGGAAGGTGCATCTGGTCGAAGTACCATGAGACGGACGTCTTCCCCGCTGTGATGCGGGGGTGATTCCACCTGCCTGCATGCTTCCTCGACGCCGAACCCTCCTTCGCCTGCTCATCGTGCCGGCCGTCGCCTTGCCGACTGCGGGCGCAGCGGTCATCTGGCGAAACCACACGCTCGGCGAGGCGGCAGAGTTCCAGACACGCGTCCTCGCCTCTGCGGACGCAGCATTCGCAGAAGGCGACTGGGCCGAGGCGGCAGAGCAGTACGACCGCTGGCTTGACGGCGCGACTTCCGGCGACGTGCGCGTGCGGCCAGCGTTGCTTCACTTAGCTTGGTCGCGAGCGCTCGCTGACCCGCAAGGCGGCGGTCCAAAGGAGGGCCTGCGTGCGATCCGGACGCTCGACGCGACGACCGAGGTCTTGCAACTTCGGTGTCGACTCGCAGCCGCCTCCGGCGAGCCGGCTCTTCAGCTCGCCGCCGCCGACGCGTGGCTGGCCAGCATGCCGGACGAGCTCGAAGCGCTTCGTCACAGACGCGAAAGCCTGGTCGCGCTCGACGACGCACGTGCCGTCGACGCGGCCGCCGCGATTCTTGCTCTGCCCACAGCGACGCCAGACGATCGTCTCCGACGGCTCGACGTTCTGCATCAGTTTGCCGACGATCCCGAATCCGTCACGACGATCGGCATCGACGCCGTCGAGGCGGCGCGTGCCGAGGGCGAGGGTCTGGTCGAGGCGTTCGTTCTGCTGGCACGCGCGTACCGGCTGACCGACAAGCTCTCGCAGGCCGCGACGTGTCTGGACCAGGCCGTCGACCTGCTGCCGACGCCGGTTGTCGACGACGAGTGGTCCGACATCGACACGCAGCAGCGATCCGGGGTTACTCCAAGCGGCGACGAGGTTCTCGCGTTGGTCGCCGGCCTCGACCAGGCCGGACGATTCCTCGACGCGACGGCCGTCCTTCAGCAGTCAGCCGCCATGCCGGATGCACCGAGCATGCTCGTGGACGCCTGGGACGAGCGTCGCCGCGTGCTCGAAGCCGGTGACGCCAAGGCACCCGGACAGTCGTACTCGGACCTTGCGCTCGAACTCGACCGAATCGGGCACTTGCCGAACCTCGATCACGTTTTTCCCAATGCCCCGCGCGCCGCCGCAGCCCCGCTTCACCTCGCCGCCGCGGCGGAGTGCGATCGGATGCTCGATCCGGGCCTCGCTCGCTATCACCTGTTCTGCGCGGTCGAGGCGGCACCGTTCTGGCCTGAAGCCAAGGTGCGGCTTGCCCGACACCTGACCGATCGCGGCGACACCACGCGGGCACAGTTGGTCGTCGATCAGCTTGCGTCATCGGTCGAGCCAGATGACGAGCGGCTCCTTGCGACGCGAGCCCTGATCGCGTCCGCGCGGTGGCAGGAACGTCCGGATGCTCTCCGCCGCGAGGAAACAATCGACGCCCTCGAAGCGGCCGGTCCGCCAGCGGAATTGGTCCCGATGCTTGTACGCCTCCTCGCCACCGAGGACAGCGGAAATGCCATTGAGATGGCGACGTCCGCCTGGGATGAAGCCTCGCCCGAGACGCGACTGGAACTCGAACTCGCTTTGCGGACGGCTGGCTTGACCGGCGTCGAAAGCGAACTGCCGTCGCTCCACGACGAGCCCGACGACGCCCTTCGCGCTGCAGACGCCGTTCGGATGCGAGATGGCCTCGACGCGGCGCTTGCGTGGGCGTCCAAGCTCCCGCGGCACGCAGCCCTTTCGAGCGCCCGACTGCTCGAACGGCATCGCCCCGATGCCGCCGTCTCGGCTTGGCAAGCCGTCGTCGACCAAGCCGATGGCGACCCGCAGTCGCTGCTCATTCTGCTCAGCGAGGCTGCGTCGCTTCACAACACAACAGACGGGCTCGACACGCTCGAGGCCGCTCTGTCGCAGTACGAGCTATCGATCGCTGCCGAACCGGGACGATGCTGGCAGCTGCACTCGATGACGACCGCCCTGTCGCGCGGCATGCGTCTCGAGTCGAGCGAGAGCGCCGTCATCGAAACGGCCACCCGCCTGCGTGATTTCGCCGATGCCGCGCCCGTGCCGGACGACGAGCTCGCCGCAGAAGCGCGCGTGTGGCTGTCGGACGCGTTGGTCCACCTCGGGTCGACCGATGCGGCCCGGTCGCAGCTGGCATTGCTCCACAGTCTTCGCCCGGAGGACGATCGCGTCACGCTCCGGCTGCTCGCGCTACTCGAACGGCTCGGCCTACACGAGGAAGCACGCGACGTTCTGCTCGCACACGCCAGACTCGTCCGAGCCGAGTCCATCAGCGGCGACAATGCACGCGTCATCGAGCTCGCACTCCGACTCTCCGAGTACGGCGAGCGCGACTTCGCCGCCGACCTGTTGGGCGACGCAAACGCTGGTCAGCTGAGCGTCGGCGAGAGGCTTGTCGGCATCGAACTCACCCGCCGAGCTGGCCGAGAGGACGAGGCCGACGCACAGCTCGCACGACTCGTCCTTCAAACGCCCACGCCACCCGCACTGCTCACCGGCGCGATCGCGGCAGCACATCGCGGTGACGACGCGGCGGCAGCCGACCTGCTCGGCCAACTGTTGAACCGACTGGACGATCCGGCCGATCGTGCGGCTACCGAAGGCACCTTCGCCGCCGTCACGGGCGATCACGATCGGGCCGATCGCGCGTTCGACGAGGTCCGGCGACTCTCGCCCGAGCACGGGGCACCGTGGCGCGAATTGGTCGCGTTCTACCTGACGCGCGATCGTTTCGACGACGCCGTCTCCGCGGCGGCCGACGGCTTGGCTTCAGGCGGAGGTGACGATCGGCTTCGGCTGCTGTCGGCCATCGCTGCGTCTCTGGAGGCGCACTCGTCCGACAGCGAGGGCGAGGCCGTGCTGCTCTTGGCCGACAAGCTCCAGCAGCAGGGACTGCTTCGCGGCGACGTCGTGACCGCCTACGACCTGGCGGCAACCGTCCGCCGCCTCCGCGAACACCCGGCCACCGCGGACGAACTCGGCGTTCTCGACGCGGCCTCGCGCCGACTGCCCCATCACGCCCCGCTCCAGCGCTACGCGGCCGCCGCCTACGACCAGGCCAACCTCCCGGACCAGGCGTCGCGCATTCTCCGCCGCGCGGCCGAGGCGGTCGATGCCTCTGCGGAGTACCAGCGTCTCGCGTACAGCCGCGCTCGCCGGGAGAACGATGCGACCGACGCATTTC
>JBCDKH010000141.1 GCA_038746835.1 Planctomycetota bacterium
ATCACGTTCCAGGTCGCCAGGAACGTGATCAGACAGAAGGCCCCCGTCATCGGTCGGACCAGGGGCATCGCGAGTTGGAGGTAAATCCGAAACTCGCCGCAGCCGTCGATTCGTCCCGCCTCGACGAGGTCCGTCGGAACGCCGACCAACGCCTGGCGTAAGACGTACTCGTTGATGACCTTCGCGTCCTCGAACGCCGCTGCAATCAACCAGACGAACAGCAGCAACATCACCGCCGCCATGCTCAGCAGCAACGTGACCCGGCCGTACGACCACGCCCACTTCCGCTTCATGAAGAGCAGGGCGACGAAGATCGTCGCAAGCAGGAGCACGAACAGTTGGAGTCCGGAAGGGTGAGTCATGACGTGCTCCCGTAGAAGCGCGACAGGAAAATCTGGACGAGGCTGATCGCCAGGATGATGACCGTTTCGCTGATCAACTCGGCGAATGCGTGCTTGTCCATCTTGCTCCGGCCGGTGCGTGATGAGCGGCGGCGCCTTGCCGGTGGACGTCAGAATCCCAACTCGACGCGACGGGCCCGGAACGCCAGCAAGTCTTTGGCGTAGCGAGGCTCGTCGATCAGATTGCGCGATTCCGCCGGATCGGCGTCGAGGTCGAAGAGCACCTCAGCATGCGGCGTGTCGGCGTGTCGGGCGTACCACTGATACTTCAGCGGACCACGCTTGATCATGAGGTTGTGGCCGTCGAACTCGCTGGTCACTTCGTTGCTCGCGCGTGACGTGCCCTGCATCAGCGGCACGAGCGACGCGCCCTCGAGCGCGTGCCCGTCCGGCGATGTTGCCGAGCCGGCGTCGCACAGGGTCGGGAACAGGTCGAGCAGCGAGACATTGTCCGAAACACGTCGGCCCTCGCACTGCCATTCGTCGCGCAAAGCACGCGGCGGTCGGACCACGAGTGGCACGCGAGCGCTGGCCTCGAAGAACTTCTGTTTCTCCCAAACGCCGTGCTGGCCGAGCATTTCGCCGTGGTCGCTCGTGTAGACGATCCACCAGTCGTCCAGGTCTTGCCCGAGATGTTCCAGGTGATCGGTGAACCGCGCATAGTCCGCGTCAATCTCGTCGATCATGCCGTAATACGCCGCTGTCGCTCGGCGGACTTCGCGTTCGCTGACGGCGTCGTCGATGCCACGCGAGCCCAGGAACGGATGATCGAACACCGGCTCGCCGTAGTACGGCGCGACGCGGTTGAGGTAGTAGCAGAAGCGATCCTCGTCGGTGAAGTACGGATAGTGCGGCCGAACGAAGCTCAGCATCATCAGCAACGGCCGGTGCGACTGTGGCCGGTCATAGAACGGGTCGGCGAAGTACTCCGAGGTGAAGAGTTCCGCACCGACCAACGCATACTCGTCGACGTCCTGCGTCGCCGGGCCGTGGCCGATGCCGGCGCGTGCGACTTCCTTCGCATCGGACCACTTGCCGATCCCCGGATCGTCTGGCCCAGCCGGCGGGGCGACTTCGAAGTCGCGAAACCCGTCACCGATATGCAAGTCCATGCCGAGGCGTCGCGACCAGCCCTGCATCTGGTCGGGCCCCATGTGGTGGAGTTTGCCGGCACAGCACGTCTCGTAGCCGAACTGCCCGAGACGACGCGCGAACGTCATCGAGTTGGGCGGCAGGTCCTGGCCGTACCGCTCGACGCCGCATGTCCGCGGCCGCTGCCCGACGGCCATCGATTGCCGACAGGGAATGCAGATCGGGCTCGGCGTGTACGCGTTGTCGAACGTGACACCCGTGGCCGAGAGCTCGTCTAGGAAGGGCGTGCGGATGACGTCGTTTCCCGCGAAGCCTGCCACGTCGTAGCGGTGCTCATCCGACATGAGCAAAAGGATGTTCGGCCGAGAAGCCGTGGCGTCGTCGCTCATGCGGTTGCTCCTCCGGCCACCGTATCGAGAACCACGTTCGTTCGCAGAGCCGAGTCGCCGGTGCTGACACAGGCGCGTTCGCCTCGAAGGTGTGCCAGGACATCATCCATGAGATATCGCTGGACTTGTTTGTCGTGCGGGCGATCGATCTCGGTCGTCTCGTCGCCGCGAGCGAGGCGAATCGGCTCATTGCCGAAGCAGCTCATGGACAGCGAGCCCGTCGTGCCGTCGATCGTGATGCGGTCGGCGTGGCGGCTGGCGGCGAAGTTCCATCGCGCACATCCGGCGATGTCGCGATCGTGCGTGAAGCTCATCGCGACACGCTCGTCGCCCGGGTCGCCCTGACTGGTACCCGCGACCTTGCCGAGAGGGCCGAGAAGGAAGTCGAGCAGATCGAGGAGGTGACTGCCGAGGTCGTGGAAGAGCCCGCCGCCGGCAATCGTTGGGTCGGCACGCCAGCCGTGGTCGCGATCGGGCTGGAACAGACGTGTCATCTCGTAGTCGACGCTCGTGACACTTCCCAACTCGCCCGCGTCGATCAGACGTTTGGCTTCGACGAATCGTGGAAGACGCCTTCGGTAGTACGCAACTAGCAGCGGCAAGTCGGCAGCGGCGAAAGCGTCGACCATCTCCTTGGCCTCGGCGGCGTTGCGGCCGAAGGGCTTCTCGACGTAGCACGCCTTGCCTGCCGCTGCGGCTTTCAACGCCAGATCGCGATGACCGTTCGGCGGCGTGGCGATGTAGACGGCATTGACCTCGTCGTCGGCGAGCAGCTTGTCTGCATCGTCGTACCACCGATCAACGCCGTGCCGCTCGGCATAGTTCTTGGCTTTGGCGGCGTCGCGACGCATGCAGGCGACGACGCGGCTTGTGTCGCCCCGATTCATGACGGCCGGGCCGCTTTTGACTTCCGTGACGTCACCGCAGCCGAGGATGCCCCAGCGGATCTGTTCGAGCTTCATGCCGACATCATTTGCACGCCGATGCCGGCGTTCGTAGAACCTTTCGATGGATGACACCAACGGCAGCCTCAGCGACAGCGACGCGACGATCGCCAACCAGCCGCCGCGGACGTTCCTGTCCGACCTCGGCCCGGGGCAGAAGATCAACGAGCCATTCGTCATCAGCAACGTGCAGCTCAAGATCAACAAGAAGGGCGACCCGTACTTGACCATGCAGGTCGGCGACAAGAGCCGCGTCGTCGTCGGCAACTGGTGGGACCAGGGCGAAGCGATGTTCCGCCGGCTGCCGAATCCGGGCGTGGTGCGGGTGAAGGGCGTCATCGAGGAGTTCGCGGGTCGGCCGCAGGTAAAGATCGAGAAGATCCTGCAGATTCGCGACGAGTCGGGCATCGACTACACGGATCTTCTGCCGTCGACGGACAAGGACATCGATCAGATGTTCGGCGAGCTGACGGCCATCCTGGATGGCTTCGAGTCGCCCACACTGAAGTCGCTGGCAAAGGCGTATCTGGCGGACGAAGAGCTGATGAAAAACCTTCGCCGCGCCCCGGCCGCGATGGGCTTCCACCACGCCTACCTCGGCGGCCTCCTGGAGCACACGCTCAACGCCATGAAAGCCGCCGACCTGCTGGCGGCGTTGCATCCGACGCTGAACAAGGAGCTGTGCGTCTTCGGCGTCTTCGTCCACGACCTGGCCAAAACCTGGGAACTTCAGTACGAGACCGGCTTCGACTACACCGACGGCGGCCGGCTTGTCGGGCACATCGTCAAGGCGGCGCTCTGGCTCGAAGACAAAGCCAAAGAGGCCGACGTCGACGTGCCGCGCGATCTGCTCGACGTCCTTCAGCACATCGTCCTGTCGCATCACGGCGAACTCGAACTCGGCTTCGGCAGCGCCAAATCGCCCGCCACGCCCGAGGCCCTGTTCGTCCACCATGTCGAAAACCTCGACGCCAAGATGACCATGGCCCTGGACGCCACCCGCCGCAGCGAAGGTGCCAACGACCCCAGCCGCTGGACCGGCTTCATGAAAGCCCTCGGCGGCCGGCTGCTCAAACCCGACGTCCTCGCCGAGGCCGACGCGAAGATTGGCCAGACACCATCGAGCGACAACCTTTTCTAAGGGCGGCCCGAGAACTCGTAGCGAGCCGGTGATGAGCACTCGCGGATCCCTCCGTCAGCCCGCGCGTGGCGTGGGACCTCGTTTGGGAGTCCGTGCAGAATCAGACGAGGTCCCTCGCTCCGCTCGGGATGACGGAGAGTGCATGCAAGGATGCAAGTGGCTTGGGTACACCCGGTCCAAGAGAATCGCCTCTGCCAACACTGCCGTCGCCGCAGGTCCTGATCCCGGTTCCGAGAACCTGCCTGCAGAATGATATTTCATGGCTGCAGTGTCCCTCTGCGTCGTTGCAGTGCCCCGCTGCAGCCATGCAGAATCAGTTTTGCGGAGCAAAAACGACATTGCATGGATGCAACGCTCCTTCGCAAGGCTGCAGAACGAGATGCGCTCCGCAAGAACGCCATCGCATGGCTGCGGAACGGCATCGCAGCCTTGCAGCGGAACATCTCGTCCATGACATGCGACGCGTCGCCACTTGGGAGGGTGGGCCCCGAATGCCTCTAGATGCGTCGAGTCCGGATCATGGCCTCGGGCCGAACCTACCCTGCGGCCATGAAGAGCCGCCTCTACACGCCGGGACCGACGGCTGTGCCGCCGGAGACGTTGTTGGAACTGGCCAGGCCGGTGGTGCACCACCGCACGCCGGAGTTTCGTCAGGCGTTTGCCGACGTGCAGGAAGGGCTCAAGGCATGCTTCCGCACCACCAACGATGTCTACATCGTCACCGGGAGCGGCACCGCGGCCTTCGAAGCCGGGCTCGTCTCGACCGTCGGCCGCGGGCAGAAGGTCCTCAACATCAACTGCGGCAAGTTCGGCGAACGCTGGGGCAAGCAGTGCAAGACCTTCGGCATCGACGTCACCGACCGCGAGCTTGAGTACGGCACGCACGTCACGCCAGAGATGATGGCCAACGAGCTGAGCAGCGCCGCGTACGACGCGGTCATCGTCACCCACAGTGAGACGAGCACCGCGACCGCCTGCGACATGCAGATGGTCGCCAAGGTCGTCCGTGAAAAGGCGCCTGACGCCTTGCTCATCGTCGACGGCATCACGGCGATTGGGGCGTTGCCGTTCGAGATGGACGCGTGGGGCATCGACGTCGCCGTGACCGGGTCGCAGAAGGCCCTCATGCTGCCGCCGGGACTTGGCTTTGTCAGCCTGAGCGAGCGGGCGTGGAAAGCCGCCGACAAGGTGGAAGGGCAATCGCCGTTCTACCTGAACCTCAAGGCCTATGAGAAGTCGGCCGCGGATAATGACACGCCTTACACGCCGGCGAACACGCTGATTCACGCACTCGCCGTCTCGCTAAAGATGATCACCGACGAGGGACTCGAGAACGTTTGGAAGCGGACGGCCGCACACGCCGAAGCCGTCCGGGCGGGCATGACGGCAATGGGGCTGTCGCTCTTTTCCAAGATGCCGGCCGACAGCGTCACCGCCATTAACTACCCCGAGGGCGTCAACGACGACTTCCGCAAGCACATGAAGTCGAGCCACGGCATGAACGTCGCGGCCGGCCAGGCGAGCATGAAGGGCAACCTTTTCCGCGTGAACCACATGGGCTACACCGACGTCTACGACGCGCTGGCCGTGGTCGCGGCGACCGAACTGGTCATGCCGAAGCTCGGCTTCGCCGTCGAACCCGGCGTCGGCGTGGCCGCGGCGCAGAAGGCACTGGCGAACGCATTCGCCTAACTTCTGCTCCCTACGGCCACTCCGTCATGCTGAGCGAGCGAAGCGGGTCGAAGGACCTCGTTTGAGCGTCGGTGCAGAACCGCTGCGAGGTCCCTCGGCTGCGCTCGGGATGACGGTGATTCAGAACAGTGACATCTGGCCGTGCAGTTCTGGTCGGCGGAAGTGTTTCGCGCTCATCGGTCGAATGTCGCGGTTCAGGCCGTGCTTGCGGGTGAAGACGTCGAAGGTCGAGGCGATGCTCTGGGACAACGGGCCTCGACCACGGCGGCGTTTGTTGCCGGCTTGATACAGCTTGCCGCCGTGCAGCTGACGCAGCTTGCTCTGGACCTTCTTCGCGCGATCGGCGTGCACGTTGCGCTCCAGCCAATCGAGAAAGACGGCCTTGAGCTGGTACGGCAGACGCAGCATCGTCCAGCGGACCTGTCGGGCCCCCGCATCTGCGACGGCTTCGAGGATTTCCGGCACGCCCGCGTCGGTGAGACCCGGGATGACCGGGGCGATGTTGACACTCACGGGAATGCCGGCCTTGGCGAGGTCGCGGATCACGCGCAGCCGCTGCGTCGGACTCGCCGCCCGGGGTTCGAGCTCCTTGGCCAAGGTGTCGTCGAGCGTGACGATCGTCACCGTCACCCGGCCGGCGTTCTTCTCCGCCAGCCGAGCCCAGAGGTCGACGTCGCGCAGGACGAGCGATCCCTTGGTCATCGTCGCGACCGGCTGGCCTGCTTCGGCGAGGACTTCGAGGCACTGCCGGGCCAGGCCGAGCTTGGCCTCGATCGGTTGATAGATGTCGGTGATGGCCGACATGACGATCGTCTCCGGTTTCCAACGCGGGTGGGCGAGCTCTCGCCGGAGTAACTCGGCCGCGTCGTGTTTGGCGACGATCTTCGTCTCAAAGTCGAGCCCGCAGCTCATGCCTAGGAACTCGTGGTACGGCCGGGCAAAGCAGTAGACACATCCGTGCTCGCAGCCGCGGTACGGGTTGAGCGTCCAGTCGAACGGCACGTCGCTGGTTGGGGCAACGCGGTTGATGACTTTCCGCGTGTCGTCCGCCAGCACCTGGAGCGGCACCTTGCGGAGTCGGCCGTCGTCGTCGCGTTCGGCCTCGAGCCAGTCGCGGTAGTCGCCGTCGAGGTGGAAGCGGTTGGCCTCGAATCGGTTGCCCGGATTGATGCCGGCCCCGCGTCGGTGGGCCAGACCGTCGGGCAGGGCGTCGACATAGGCAGGCGACTCGGACACGATCAAACATTAACCTAACGTGCGTCCACTCGGCAACGGGCGGTTTGGCGGACCTGATGACGGCACGTAGGTTCAGGCCGTGTCGGAGCCTGGCTCATCCGTCGACGTCCGCGGCTTCATTGTCGGCACCAGCCGCGGCGGGACGACGTTCATGAGCAAGGTGCTCAACGTCCACGCGGACGTCGTCTCTTTCGGCGAAAGTGCCTACTTCGGCCGGGTCTGGCAGGAGCCGGCGGGCAACAACGGCCGGCTGAGCGTCGAGCAAACCACGCGACTCCTGAACGGCTTCAAGACCAGCCGCTGGGGCCCGGAGCGCGGCGACGTCGGCGTGCTGCCGGACTGGGTCGGGCTGAGCCACGAGCGTTGGACCACGCTCCTCGACCGACTTTTCGACGAGACCGGCCTGCTCCAACGCGAGGCCGAGCCGAACGAACCGTTCGACCTCCTCTGCCGGGCGATGGCCGAGGCGGCTGGCAAGCGGGTGGTCATCGAGAAGACGCCGCACCACCTGGGCGTGACCGACCGGATCGAGCGGTTCTACCCTGGCGCCCGCTACGTCCTGATGCTGCGCGAGCCGTATGCGTTCATCCGGTCGTACAAAAACCAGGGCCGACAGCTCGGCGAGCGTTCTCGGAAGCTGGCGTCGGAGATCTACCACCCAATCGCGGCCGCGCTGCTCTGGCGTGGCTACGCGAAGCAGGCCCTTGCACTGCTCCAGCGGGCACCGGATCGAACGCTGCGGGTCTCGCTCGACGCCATCCGCCAAGACGAGGTTGGCACGCTGGAGGCAGTCCAGGATCACCTCGGCCTGGACGTCATCGATCTCGCGGGAGTGGTCCAGCCCGACAACAGCAGCACGCAGGGCGGTGCCGACGAGCTGGACGCGGGCGAAGTCTGGTGGATCAACCGCGTCGCCGGCCCCACGATCGAGGCGGCAGGATTCGAGCGACGCGACACCTCATTCGGTCCCAAGGCCGCCGGCTATGCCGCGAAATTCCCGGTCTGGAGCCTTCGATACGTCGCCCGACAACGCAAGAGCGTGCACGGCTCCTTCGCGAAGCACGTGATGCGGTTCCTTCGCCCGAAATGACGGGGGGGCTCACGCCGCTTCGGCGGCGGCCTTCTCGGCGGCGGCGGCCTGCTTCTTGGTCAGGCGGCCGTCCTTCTTCTCGGTCAGACGCGTCGCCTTGCCCACGCGGTCACGCAGGTAGTACAGACGAGCCCGACGAATCTTGCCGACACGCTTCACCTTCACGTCGGTGACGTTGGGCGAATGGAACGGGAAAATGCGCTCCACGCCCTGGCCTGCAACGAGGCGGCGAACCGTGAACGTCTTGGTCGTGCCGCGGCCCTTGATCTGGATAACGGTGCCGGTGAACCGCTGCACACGCTCCTTCTTGCCCTCGACGATCTTGTAGAAGACGTCCACGTCGGCACCCACGTCGAACTTCGGCAGGTCGTCGGCGGTCTTGGCGCTGCCGGCCTCGGCGGCCTGGATGAGCGGGTGAATCATGGCGTGGGTAGAGGGTCGCGGCGGACGGCTCCCGGAGAGTCGGGCGGGCACTCTAGGCGCGGGACGCCTCGGTGTTCAATCCGTCGTCATGCGACGCAAAACGAACGTCACGCCGTCTGCTCCGGCATTTCCGGTCGGAGCGGTCGGCAGCGTGTCGAGGTGGGCGACGACCTCGTCGAAGTGCGTTCGAAGGTCGGCGACGTCGCGGATGGTCGGGACCTTGCCGTCCAACGGCCCGAGCGGGCTGAAGTCGACGCCCGGCAGCTCCCGCAAGTCGCCGCCGATAGTCCGACGCGTGAACAGCTCGAACGGCCCGACGCGGTAGAAGACCGGGCTCTCCACGCCGCCGACATACGCGACGCGGGTCGAGTCGCCGTCGAAGTAGATGACGACCTGGTCGTACTCGTTGGCCCGGGTCGCTTCGAGCACCTCGACGACGGTCACGCCCTCGACCGCCGACAGCTCGTCCGCCAACGACTGACGATCGGCCGCAGCACCGGCGAAAAAGACGTACCCGAAGACGGCCGCGGGCACGAGGACCATCATCGCGACCAGCAGCACCGCCAGCCCGATCTGCCGCATGGGCAGCGTTCCCCGCTCGTGCACCAGATCGTCATCGTCGTCCACGCCTGACCCTAGCCAGACGCCCGTAAGCCATTGCTACGCTATGCTCCATGCGCTGGAGCCAGACGCTCATCCCGACCCAGAAGCAAGACCCGGCCGACGCGACGATCGCCAGCCACAAGCTGCTCGTCCGCGGCGGGTTCGTCAGGCAGCTCTCGGCCGGGCACTACACGTTCCTGCCGCTTGGGTGGCGGGTCATGCGGAAGATCATGACGATCATCCGCGAGGAGATGGAGCAGGCCGGTGCGGTCGAGGTGAGCCTGCCGTGCCTGCAGCCGATCGAGCTGTGGCGGGAGTCGGGCCGGGACGAGAAGTACGGCGACGACATGTTCCGCCTGACCGATCGCCGCGAGGGCCGGCACGCGCTCGCACCGACGCACGAGGAGAGCGTGACCGAGTTCGTGCGGGCATTCGTCAAAAGTTACAAGCAGCTGCCGCTCAACGTCTTTCAGCTTCAGACCAAGTTCCGCGACGAACCCCGGCCGCGGAGCGGGCTGCTGCGGGTGCGCGAGTTCATCATGAAGGACGCGTACAGCCTCGACGCCGACGAGGCGGGGCTGGATCGCAGCTTCAAGCTGATGTTCGAAGCGTACAAGCGGCTCTACGCCCGCTGCGGCGTCCCCGCGATCGCCGTCGACGCCGACAGCGGGGCGATCGGTGGGAGCGAGAGCGTCGAGTTCACCGTGCCGTGCGCGGCGGGCGAAGACATCGTCGTGTCGAGCGACAAGGGCAACTACGCGGCGAACGTCGAGAAGGCGGAAATTGGGGATCGAGATCATGATCTCGAAGCAGAAGCAGTGGGCGAGCTTGAGACGGTTCACACACCGGGCTTGAGCTCCATCGATGAAGTCGGAAAGTTCCTGAAGGTCAAGCCGCGGAACTTGCTGAAGACGCTCATCTTCCGCGTGACCGGAGGTGATCTGCCGGTCAAGTATGTCGCTGCCGTCGTCCGAGGTGACCACAATGTCAATGCGGCAAAG
>JBCDKH010000142.1 GCA_038746835.1 Planctomycetota bacterium
CACGCCGACGGCAGCGGCACCCACGAACATTGGCACGCTTGCCCGGCTTCCCGTGATGAGGAACGCGACCGCCAATCCCGGCAAGACGGCATGACTGATCGCGTCGCCCATCATGCTCATCTTGCGAAGCACGAGGAAGTTGCCCAGCAGCGCACACGCGACGCCGCAGAGCGCACCGACGCCGATCGTCCAGCCGTCGAGAAACCAGTCCCAGTTTGACAAGGCGTCGATCATTCGACAACTCCCGCGGTGGCTGGCGTTCGAATCGGGTGCGGGCTCGGCAAGTCTTCGGCGGGAGCAATGAGCGACTCGAGCCGCCGAATCATGTCTCGGTCAAGGACGTGCTCGATCGCGTCGGCATCTCGATCGACGTGGCTCGGTGCGACGTCGGCGTGCTCGATGAGGTACGCCTCCCACAGCCGGTGATTCCGCGTGACCCGCCGCGCAGCATCGCGGCCGAAGTCGGTGAGGGTGATCAAGCCGGTCTCGTCAAAGTCGAGCAGATCGTCGCGTTCGGCGCGTCGCACGATGCGTTGCAGGCGACTCTGGGACCACGAACGCGTTTTGACGAGCTCGAACACGGGTAGACCACCGGCCACGCCTTCGCCACCGCGCTCGTGCCACTCGTAGATGGCCCGAAGCAGGTGTTGCTGTTCGACGCGGCGACGCAGGTTTCGATGCCGAAGCGCCCGGGGCACCACGCCACGAGCCGGCCCAAACGCCATGCTGACGCCGAAGACCGCAGCAGCGACCAGAACGATCATCGCCCCACTCGGAAGCCTGGGCGCGAGCGCGCTCACCGCTGCGCCGATCGCCCCACTGACGCCGCCGAGCGCACCCGCAAGCAGCGTCATCGGCAGCATGCGATCACTCCAAAACCGCGCGGCCGCCGCCGGAATGATGAGGAGCGCGATCACCAGAATCAGCCCGACCGCCTGCAGTCCGACCACCGTCACCGCGGTGACGAACGCCATCAGCGTCACGTCGAGTGCAAGCGTCGGCCAACCTTGAGCCTGCGCGTAGCCGGCGTCAAAACAGAGCAGTCGAAGCTCCTTGAACAGCAACCCGCACGCGACGATCGACAGTCCGCCCGCGATCGCGATCAGCCAGACGTCCTGCGGCACCATCGACGCCGTCTTGCCGTAGATGAAGCCCTCCAGCCCGGCCGCGCTGCCACTGCCCATCTGCTGAACGATCGTCAGCATGCAGACGCCCGCCCCGAAGAAGACGCTCAGCACGATGCCCATCGCAGCGTCCTCTTTCAGCCGCGTTTGCTGGCGAAGCAGCAGCACCGTCCCGACGCCAATCGCTCCGGTCACAACCGCGCCGATGAGCAGCACGAACAGCGACCGCCCCATGCCGAGCCCGACTGCAATCACGAACGCCAGGCCGATGCCGGGCAGCGTCGCGTGACTCAGTGCATCGCCCATGAGCGCACGTTTGCGGAGCAGCGTGAAGCTCCCGACGACACCCGCCGCGATGCCCAGCAGGAGCGTCCCGAGGACGACGACGCGCGTGTTGTGATCCTGGAGCGTGAAGACGCGAATCCACTGCTCGCTGGTCGGCCACGCGGAGGCGAGGTCGACCATCGCTGCCGAGGTTTCGAGCCGCGGAGTCATAGTCATCGCGCTACGGAAGTCGGTTGCCCTTCACGATCGCCTCGGCCGCGTCGCTGAGCAGCGTCAACTTGCCGCCGTAGGTCTTCTGCAGGTTTTCCCTCGTGAAGGTCGTGGCAGTCGGGCCGTGGGCGACGATGCGCATGTTCATCAAGATGATGTGATCAAAGTACTCCTCGACCGTCTGCAAGTCGTGATGGACGACGAGCACCGTCTTCCCGGCAGACTTGAGATCTTTGAGGATGCTCACGATCGCACGCTCCGTCGCTGCGTCGACGGCCGCGAAGGGCTCATCCATCATGTACAGGTCCGCCTCCTGGACGAGCGCGCGTGCGAGAAAGGCCCGCTGCTGCTGACCGCCGGAGAGCTGGCTGATCTGCCGATCGGCAAGGTCGGCGATCCCGACGCGGTCGAGTGCTTCGCGAGCCTTCTCCCTGTGCTTTCGACGCACGGGCAGCATCCACCCGATTCTGCCGTACGTGCCCATCGTGACGACATCCAAAGCGCTGACTGGGAAGTCCCAGTCGACACTCTCCCGCTGCGGCACGTAACCGACGCGCCGGCGATTCTCCGAGTACGGCTTCCCATAGACCCGCACACGCCCACTCGCACGCGGGATCAGATCGAGCGCTGCCTTGATGAGTGTGCTCTTACCCGCACCGTTTGGGCCGACGATCGCGACGAGCCGGCCTTCGGGGACGTCCAGGTCGACGTCCCACAGAACCGGGCGGCGGTGATATGCGACCGTCATGTCGTGGATGCTCAGCGGCGCGTCGGGCGAGTGCTCGGACCCGAGCACGCTTTCCGTTCGGACCGCTGCGTTGGACGTTCGAGCACCCGGAGCGACCGCTCCGGCGTCGTTGGCCGCTGGGGAACTCACGCTCACTGCGTCAGCTTCCCGTTCATGCCCTTGTCGGGAACGTCGCCGCCCAGGGCGCGGGCGACGGTGGTCACGTTGTGGTCGATCATCCCGACGTAGGTGCCTTCGTACGTGCCGGCCGAGCCCATTGCGTCGCTGAACAGCTCGCCGCCGATCGTCACCTCGTGGCCGCGACTGCGGGCACCATTGATGAGTGCTTCGATGCTCTTTCGCGGCACGCTGCTCTCGACGAAGACCGCCTGCACGTTCCGCTCGACGAGCAGGTCGACCAGCTCGTTCACCCGCTGCAGGCCGGCCTCGCTTTCGGTGCTGATGCCTTGGACGCCCATGACTTCGAGACCGAATGCCTGGCCAAAGTAGTTGAAGGCGTCGTGGCTGGTCACCAGCACGCGACGTCCCTCGGGCACGCCATCGAGAGCGGACTCGCCGTACGACTTCAAGTCGGCCAGCTGCTGCTTGTACGCCTCGGCGTTGCTGCGGTACCCGTCGGCATTGGCGGGGTCGTACTCCGCCAGCGTGTCGGCCACGACGTCGACAGCCTTCGCCCATGCGGCCGGATCCATCCAGACGTGCGGGTCGTATTGCCCGGCGAAGGCCTCGGGCTCCAGCAGATACGACTCCTCGATGTTTTCCGTCACCGCGACCACCGGCCGATTGCTGCTCATGCGGACGAGCACATCACTCATCTTCCCTTCGAGCATCAGGCCGTTGTAGAACACCACGTCCGCTCCACTCATCGCCGCCACGTCATCGCGCGTGGCTTTGTACAGGTGCGGATCGATGCCCTCACCCATGAGCGTTGTGACGATGGCGAGCTCGCCCGCGACGTTTTCCGCGATGTCGCCGACCATGCCGACGGTCGCGACAACCTTGTACGGGTATCGAACCTCCCCGCCCTCTGACGATCCGCTGGCCGCATCACCGCAGCCGGTTAGAAGCGCAAATGAAGCAAGGACGAACGCCACGAACGACGCGAGTCGAATGGCGAACGGTCGGGATGTGTTGAACATGCTGACTCTCAACTTTGAATGATCAAAAAATAGATGGCGGCGTTTCGGCGGTCAAGGCATCGCCGCCCGTGACGCCACACCGCATGCCCGTCCCGAGGCCGACGTAGACTCACTCGGGAAGCAGGCATTGAAATGGCGACAGTGAACAGCACCAAGGCCGCCCACCGGAGGACGCGGGCGGACCACGCGACCGAAACGGCAGAGGACTACGTCGAGGCAATCGACGTCATCCTGCGTCGGGACGGCGTCTGCCGAGTGAGCGACTTGGCGAAACGCTTCGGCGTCAGTCACGTCACCGTCAATCGCACGCTGGCCCGGCTCGACCGTGAAGGTCTGGTCATGGTCGAGCCGTACCAGCCCGTCGATCTGACCGCGAAAGGCCGACGTCTCGCCGTAAAGTGTGCGGAGCGGCACCGCATTGTCTTCGAGTTTCTGCTCGCCCTGGGCGTCGACGAACACACGGCCGCCGTCGACGCCGAAGGGATTGAGCACCACGTCAGCGAGCGGACCCTCCAGCGTTTCGCTTCGGCAACCGCAGAGATGAACGACCGGTAAGGCGAACTCGGATAAAGCGCTTGACACCGCTTGTAGCCTTGGCTACATTTTTGCCGGAGATGATGTAGCCTGTGCTACAACTCTGCCGATATCAACCCGACTGACCAAAGGCTGAATCCATGTCTCGCTCTGCAACACGCACCACACGCGGCTTCACACTCGTCGAATTGCTCGTCGTCATCGGCATCATTGCGTTGCTGGTCGGGATCCTGCTGCCCACGCTTAACCGGGCGCGCAACAGCGCCCAGGGCTCGGTCTGCGCGAGCAACATGCGTCAGATCGCGACTGCCGTGATGATGTATGCCAACGACGAGGGACAGTGGTTCCCGCGAACGATGGTCACAGACACCGGCTTCCCGGAGACGATCAGCTGGTGGCGGTTCGACTCGTATCAGGCCGCGCTGGAGAAATACATCCTCCAGGAGCGTGGAGGCGTCGACGACACCGGCGACACCCGCGGCCGGCGGACCGTCTGGTTCGACCCGGCCGACCCGGATCAGGACCTGCCGGCGATGTGGGGCTCGTTCGTCGACAACGGCTTCCTCACGGGCGTGCCTCGAAAGATCGTGCAGGTGCCGGATTCGAGCAACAAGATCATGATGACGCTTCGGACACGCAACTGGACCGAAGCGACGATTGCGCCGCCCAGCCCATTGCCGTTGGCTGACAAGGATGATCCCTTTTGGACCAGCGAGTTCTTCGACGTTTGTGTCGACCCGTGGTCGGACTCGAACGTCGTCACCGACCCCTTCCACTGGACGCTCGGCCAGGCCGCCCCGCCGCTAAGCCTCTTCCCGAGCGATCCCGAAGCGACAGAGTGGGACCAGCCCATCGACGGCCGCCGGCCGGAGCATGAGGGCAAGTCGCGCTACGGCGAGAAGCAGTGGTACAGCTTCGTCGACGGCTCCGTGCGTGCCTTGACCTTCGAGGAGACGTACGACTCGGTCGAGAACAACATGTGGTCCGTCTCGCGTTGATCGTCCGGCAGGGCCAAGCAAAGAGCTGGCAACCCAAAGCGGGCTCGAGCAGCCAGGCCCTCTCGTCCGTTGCCGTACCATGTCGGCGTCGCCCACGTCCGGCATGCCCACAAGCACCGTCGAGAACTACCTGAAGCAGATCTATCTCGCAGGCCAGGGCCTCACTGATGAGGAGCTGGTTTCGATGGGCAGCGTCGCCGAAGGCGTGGGCGTGACGCCCGGCACCGCGACCAGCATGGTCAAGTCGCTCGCGGAGGGCGAGCTGCTCGACTACGCACCGCGTGGCGGCGTTCGACTCACAGACGCAGGTGAACGCATGGCGCGTCAGGTGCTTCGCCGCCATCGGCTCATCGAGCAGTTCCTCGTCGAAATCATCGGCCTCGACTGGTCCGAGGTGCACGAGGAGGCCGAGGTGCTGGAGCATGCCGTCAGCGAGAAGCTGCTCGACCGCATCGACGCCCTGCTCGGCCACCCGAGCGTCGATCCGCACGGCGACCCGATCCCACCGGCCGACGACGAAAAGCGAGGCTCGATCAAGCCCACGCGCGTCTGGACTCTGGCCGACTGCCCGATGAACGAATCACTGCAGGTCTCACGGGTGATCGATCAGACGCCGCCCTTCCTGCAGTTCCTCGATCGCCACGGCTTGGTCCCCGGAGCATTGGTGAACGTCACCAGCCGCGAGTCAGCCGCCGACTCGACGGCGGTTGAGACGGCGGACCATGGGGTCATTTCACTCGGCACAACGGCTGCAACCAAGGTGCTCGTCTCGGCAGCGAAGTAACGGCCGACCAGTTCAACCTGAGCCCAATCCAGCGTTAGAGTGCCGCCCCGATGACGAAAGAACCCGATGCCTTTTGTGTCACCGTTTTTTGTGGAAGCGGAAACGTCGATCCGTCTTTCCACGAGGCGGCAAGGCAACTCGGCGAAGGCATCGGAAACGCAGGAATGACGCTGGTCTACGGCGGCAACTACACCGGACTCATGGCCGACGTCAGCGACGGCGTCCGCAGCACCGGCGGCCGAGTCGTCGGCATCTCCCCGCCGCTCTTTGGCGATCTGAACGACACCCAGTGCGATGAATTCGTCGTCGCGACCGACATGCGACACCGCAAGGCCGAGATGGAGCGACGCGGCGATGCCTTCGTCATCCTGCCAGGCGGCATCGGCACGCTCGAAGAGTTCTTCGAAATCCTCGTCGGCCGACAGCTCCACGTGCACGCCAAGCCCGTCATCCTGCTCGACATCAATGGCTTCTACCGCCCACTCATCGACTGGATGAAACACGCCACAACGCTCGGCTTCGTCCGGAAGGTCACGTGGGAGGAGTTACAAATTGCCACGTCAGCGGACGAAGCCCTGCAGCTTCTCGCAGACGCACGATAAACGTCACACGCCGCGATCGCTTCCCGGCCGGTAGATGAGCCAGAGGTTGCGGGCGTAGATCGCAAAGCCAGTGCACTGGCCGAGGATGCCGACGATGTCGATGCGCCAGATGAAGTAGGTCAGCAGCAACGACGCTCCGCCGAAGCTCATCCACCAGAACACCGGTGGGACAACGCTCTTCTTCTCCTTCTCGCTGGCGAGCCACTGCACGACCATTCGGCCGGTGAAGAGCACTTGGCCGAAGAGGCCGAGCCCAACCATGATGCCGCCGAGCGGGCCGGTGATGTCGAGGGCGCGAAAGAGGGTGCCGCGGGTGTCGCGATCGCCTTGCAGGTCATCGACACGTTGGACGAACTCGTCTGCCGAGATCTCGACGCCGTCTATGACGACCATGCCATCAACGACTTCGATGTCGGCCAGGCGTTCGCTCAGCTGCAAGTCGCCCGCGGCGACGGGTACTGCGAGAACCAGGATTGCGAGGATCGTCAGGCGACGCATCCGGACATCGTGCCGAATCCCGGCGTCGCTGGCGAATCAGGCGCCGTGTCAGGCGACGTCTTCGAACAACGAATCGTCCGCTGCAGCAACAAGCGTGTTGCCGAAGCCTGCCCGGAGGATGCCGAAGTCGGACAAGTCGACGTTGCCGTCGTAGTTGAAGTCGCCGTCGGCGAAGCTGGCGTTGAGCTTGCCGAAGTTGGCGCGGAGGATTCCGAAGTCGGAGAGGTCGACGTCACGATCGCGGTCGGCGTCGCCGGCGAGGGTGAAGAACGTCTGCGTGGCCTCGGCCGCATTGCCGGCGGCGTCGGTCAGTGCGCCGGGGCGAAGCTCGGCTGTCCAGTTGCCGTCGGGAAGCGGGCCGTCGAAGACGAAGTCCACGCCGCGGCCTTCGTCGGCAAACGCGAGGCTGATCTGGTTGGACGGCAGCTCGAAGCCGTCACCATCACGAGTCACGCGAAGGTCAGACGGATCGGCCGATGCGTCGACTGGCTCGTCGAACAGCATCGAAACCGTCGGTGTTGGTGCGTTGATCGCGTACTCGCTGAAGACCAGCGCCGGCGACGTGAGATCGGTCGGCGACAGCTCGACGTCGAACCGCGTCGCGGAACCGCCGGTGACGGCGATGTCCTGCATCGTGACCGCGTCGTAGCCGTCGGCCTCCACCGTGACGTCGTACGTGCCCGGCAACAAGAGGCGGTGGTAGTCCCCGACATCGGGATCGGTGAAGGCCGGCTGCGTGTTGCCGCCGATGGTGATCTTTGCCTGCAGCGGCAGACCGGTGTCGGCATCGGTCACCACGCCGCGGACGCCCCACTGGACGGCCTCGGTGAAGCTGAGCATCGACTCGCGATTGTCCGCCCAGAACGAATTGAGTGTGCTCGCAGACGGATTCTTGGTGTTGCTCACCTCGATGGTCAGGTCCATCGTCCCGAGGTAGCGATAGGTCCAATCCTGAAAGCCGCCGCGCACTTCGTACCAGTCAGCACCGTTGGTGATGCCGTCGGAGAAGAACGGCGAGTTGTACATCGGCAGATTTTCGCGGCTGTACGTCAGTGCCAGCTCGCGAAAAAGAGCGTCGTCCGGCGTGGCGGAGTAGTTGCTGCCCTTGCCGTCACTGTCGTACGGGTAGTTGGCGACGAGCGCTCCGCTGTGGATGTTGGCCGAGAGGTTGAAGCTGCGATCCGCGCTGAACCGCATGATCGAAGCGGTCTCTGCCTCACGATTGGTGTCGAGCAGCGGATCGCCCTCGAAGTACGTGCCGATGCCGTCTCCGAGCGAGCCCTCGGGGAAGCTGCGATTCAGATCGATGAAGTTCGCATTCCAGCGCCAGCGTGCCGCGTAGCCGTCGGGGTTCATCTGCGGCACGATCCAGATGTCAGTCTCGTCGACCATCTCGGTCATGCGCGCGTCAGATCCGTAGCCACCGAGCACGTCGTCGGCGAAGTAGAGGGCAAGCGCCTGCCCCACCGTTTCGTCGCCGTGCATGGCGCCGATCCAGCGGAATTCGGGCTCGTCCTCCTGCGTGCCGACGTTGTCGGAGATGTTGAGCCCCCAAATCGGCGCACCGAGTTCACTGGTTCCGACCTGCTCGACAGCGGCCAAGGTCGGATACGCGTCCGCTAGGCCTCGAAGCTCTGATTCAAGCTGAGCAGCGGTGTGGTAGATGCCCCGCGTGATCAGGTTGCCGCTGAGGAGGCGGCGGGTCTCGAGGGGCTCGATCGTGTGCATCGTTTACGGCTTCGAAGGGTGGGAAGGTGCTGATGGTGTTCGTCAGCGATGGGTTCAGGCCTCGTCGTCGGCGAAGAGCGAGCCCGGCATGCCGAGCGTCTGGCCGAAGCTGCTACGAAGCAGGCCGAAGTCGGCGAGGTCGACGGACCCGTCGTAGTTGAAGTCGCCCTGGGCGAAGAGCGAGTTCGTGCTGCCGAAGTTGGCACGCAAGATGCCGAAGTCGGCCAGATCGACGGTGCGGTCGAAGTTGGCATCGCCGGCCAAGACGTCGAAGGTGAACGACGCGTCGCCTGCCGCGTTGTTGCCGTTGATGTCGGTGACAGACGTACCCGGCAGCGTCGCTTCCCAAACGCCGTTGCCCAGCAGCGGCGAGCCCTGAGAGACGGCCCACGTTGCCTCGCGTCCGCCGACAGCGAAGGCGAGCGTTGAGACGTTGAACACTTCGCCCGTCGACAGGTTCTCGAGCACGAGGTCACCGGCGCTGACTGCACTGGGATCGATGAGCTCGTCGAAGGTGAAGCGAACCTGCTGTGTCGCGTCACGATCGAAGCTTGCCGTCGCGAGGACCGGGCCCTCGGTGTCGACGCCGGGCGCGTTGACGTCCAAGCCGTAGGTGTTGATGGCACCCGACCAGCCATAGACGCGGATGAAGTACTGCTCGCCTTCAACGACGCTGGCGGTGAGGACTTCGTCGTCGTTCGTGGACGTGCCGCTGTCGAGGGTGTTGCCGGCGGCGTTGGTCAGTGTCGCGTCGATGTCGCCGACATTGTCGCTGAAGCTGACCGTGATGGTCGCTTGGCCACTCTCGGCAGCGGTGAAGACGAAGTAGTCGTCGTCGGTCGTCGTGGAAATGCTGCCGGTCGTGAAGCTTGCCTGGCCGAGCGTGCCGAGGTTGGTCGCGGATGAGAAAGCGTCGTTGGGCTCGACGTCGTCGGGCGTGCCACTGTTGGCCGGAGCCGGGCCGACACGGAGCGTGCCGGCAAAGGCGGAGTTGTTGGTCTCGCTGATCTCGTCGATCGCGTCGCCGGCATCGACGACGTAGCCGACCGAGTAGAGGCCGTCG
>JBCDKH010000143.1 GCA_038746835.1 Planctomycetota bacterium
CCCGGGCCCGTCCGCCAAGAAGGGCATCTACGGCATGCTGCTCAACCTGGGCGAGCGGGACGACTTCGTCACCGCCCACTGCTCGACCGTCCGCGTCACCACGCCGTACGACAACGCGACCGTCTTCATGCACGAAGGCGCAAGCGGCGGCGGCAAGAGCGAGATGCTCGAACACATGCACCGCGAGGCCGACGGCCGGCTACGTATGGGCACCAACACCGTCACCGGCGAGTCGCGCTACCTCGCACTGGCCCGCGGCTGCAAGCTCGAGCCCGTCACGGACGACATGGCACTCTGCCATTACGACCACGACCTCAACACGCCCGGCCAGCACAAGCTGACCGTCAGCGACGCCGAGGACGCTTGGTTCCTGCGGGTCAACCACATCACGAACTATGGCAAAGACCCGCACCTCGAAGGGGTGACCGTTCATCCGAGCGAGCCGCTGCTGTTCCTCAACATCGACGCCAAGCCCGAGGCGACCGCGTTGATCTGGGAGCACATCATGGACGAGCCGGGCAAGCCGTGCCCGAACCCGCGGCTGGTGATGCCGCGTCAGGCGATGCCCGGGATCGTCAACGATCAGGTCGAGGTCGACGTCCGCAGCTTCGGCGTGCGGTGTCCTCCGTGCACGAAGGATAACCCGACCTACGGCATTATGGGCATGTTCCACGTGCTTCCGCCGAGCCTGGCGTGGCTATGGCGACTCGTCGCTCCGCGCGGTCACGCCAACCCGTCGATCGTCGAGACCGGCGGCATGACCAGCGAAGGCGTCGGCAGCTACTGGCCGTTTGCGACGGGTCGCAAGGTGGACCAGGCGAACCTCATCCTTCGTCAAATCCTCGGCACGCCGGACACCATGTTCGTCCTCATGCCCAACCAGCACGTCGGCTGCTGGGAGACCGGGTTCAGCCCGCAGTGGATCACGCGTGAGTACCTCGCCCGCCGCGGCGCGACAGCGTTCGCGCCCGAGCACCTGCTCGACTCGCCCTGCCCGCTGCTCGGCCGGACGCGAAGCACGATCCAGGTCGAGGGCATGCAGATCGGCCACTGGTTCCTGCAGGTCGAGACGCAGCCAGAGGTCGGCATGGAAGGCTTCAAGGACGGCGAGAAGATCCTCACCGACTTCTTCCACCAGCAGATCAAAGAGTTCCAGCATCCCGACCTCGACAAGAAGGGCCAGGAAATCATCCAGGCCTGCCTCGACGGCGCGTCGATCAGCGACTACGACGGCATGGGCTACTAAAAACCCATCGCTCGGACCGTCGACAAACGTCTGAAAACCAGAGGACCCCCAGTTAGCCGCCCGCGTCAGCGGGCGGTCTTCTTGCACCCCCGCGCCCGCTGACACGGGCGGCTAACTGCTTCTCCGAGCCAGACAAGCTTCTCGATTAGAAGTACTCGCGACAGAACGGCAGCGGTCCGTTGCCAAGGTCGTCGAGCAACCCCGGCATCCCCGACGCGAGACCGTGCGTCGCGGCCCAGGCGGCTTTGACGTCACCCAGCGCGATGGCTGCAAAGGCGTTGTCGGTGCAGGTGAAATCGGGTGACGCGTCCGTCGGGGTCGCCTCACAACGGCCGGCTTCGACGTTCAGCTTCAGCGTCACAGCGACCTCGTCGGCAGTGTCGATGCGGACGACCATCGAACCGGTTCGCTCGGCATTCGGCCAGGCCGGTTCAGACAGCACGCGGGCATGATCGAGCACGCGCACCTGATTGCGTGCCTTCATCGCACACGTCGCATGCGCGTGCTCCACGGCGCGGTGTGGCAGGTGCGTTTCGCGAAGCAGCAAGTGAATGGGCCGATCAGCGGGCGTCGTGAAGTAGACGAAGCCGTACTGGTCCTTGAGCGTGCCGAGGAAAGCCAGCTGACGCATGAAGCCGTCGGGCGTGTCGAAGACCATCCACTCTGCGTCCAGGCCTCGGCGAGGCCCGTCGTCGCGCGGGATCAGGTTGAGCCAGCCGCGCATCGAGCCGTCGCTGTCGAAGTCGCCGTAGAGGTATCCCGTGCGGACCGTGTTGTTGCGCCACATCCGAACGCCGGCGTCAGCGGCGTGTGGGAACATCACATCGCCGTGGCCGAGTCGGGCGTGGCCGAATTGGCTGCGCCGGCAATCGACCATCTGTGCGAGGGCGTTGTCATCGTCTGGCTCGATGAGGCGAAACCCGCTCGTGTCGCCCTTGGGCAGCAGAGCCGGAGGGACTTTCCAGTCGGCCCGTCGCTCGCAGATGCCGTAGCCGAAGTTGGCGTAATAGCTTGCGCGGAACGGCATGAGGCTCGAGAGCGCTTCGCCGCGCTCCCGGCCGAGGTTGATCGCGTGGTGCATCGTCCGGCTCGCAACACCCCCGGCCCGTCGGGCGTCGTGTGTCGTACCGACCCAGGCGATGCCCTGGCACGGGAGGACCGTGCCGCGGACGTTCATCTCGCCGCGCAAGCTCGTCGTCGTTGCAACGTCGCGTCCGCCACGGCTGGTGAGCAGGATGTCGCCGTTGTCCAAGTCGCCGCGCTCGTCGTCCATGTACTTGTGCAGTGCCTCCTCGTCGGCGTACGACGGCCGATAGCAGCGAGCGCGGAGACGGGCCACCAGTTCCCGGTCCGCGGGCGTGGCGGAGCGGATTTGGACGTCGTCACTTCCGTGAGGAGCCATGCGGCAAGGTAGGCGAATCGTTATCGGGCTGCGATCATGCTCGACGCGGCGCGGGTCGTGCCGATGATACGGGTGAGGCGGACGTCACACGTGTCGGTCGGGTTCGCCGTCGGGCGGGTTGCTGGTACGTTGTGCATCACGTCGACGCGTTCTCCGGTCTTCACGCCACGATTCGCCCATGCCGCCGGCCGACCCACAACGAGCCAAATCCCGAAAGGGCGACGCCGCCCCACGGCAGGTGACGTCGGCGAATGGCTCAGCGATGCGGGGCAAGCCGGCCGACCCACGCGAGCGCACCGCCTCACGCCGCCGCCCTCCGGCCAAAGAGACGCAAAACGCCGCAGAAGTTCCGCCGCAACCCAAACGGCCGGCGCCGCGCTCGCCCGTCGAGGCATTCGAGGCGGCGACCACGACCAACCAGCAGACCGTCCTCTCGCCGCAGGAGCTGCGTGGCCGGCTCCGGGGGCACGTCTGCCCGTTCTGCGGACACCGAAACGCCAGTGGCAAAGGTCCATGTGAAGCCTGCGGGATGGAGGATGACGACACCACACGCTCCGCCACCACACGCCGAATCGGGCCATGGTTCCTCCGGCAGACCGGCAATCCGTTCGCGCCGGGCATGAAGTTCAACGTCCTCCGCGAACTCACCAAGCAGGGCCGCGTCCAGCCCGACAGCGTCGTCCGTGGGCCGGTGACACACCAGATGTGGACCTACGCAGCGCGGGTTCGCGGCGTCGCCCACCTGTTTGGAGTTTGTTGGAACTGCAACCGTCCCTTACCGCCTCTGAAGGCGGGGGAGACACCTGACGACTTCTGTCTGTACTGCGGCGCACTCATCGAACCGCCGAGCAATCCCGACCAGCAGCTCGAAGTTGCCGACACGGGCGAGTCGCTTGGGCTCGGCGCGCGGTCCAAGACCGGGCAGGTGACCGACCGATCCGACATGCCGACCCAGCCCACGCCTGCCGTCCGCGGCGTCGGTGCACGCAAGGCCCACATCGGCGAGAACAAGTCACCCATCGGCCCGCCAAGACCCCGGGCGGCCAAGGTCGCCGTCACCGACGCCGAGGACGGCGGCGACGCTCTGCTCACCACCGGCGAGCTGGCGACCGCCTTCAACCTCGACCGTCGGCCGAACATGCTCGGCCTGCTCGGGCGGCTCCCGTGGAACTGGATCATTCCGATCCTCCTGATCCTGGCCGTCGGGGCGGCGATCGCTTTCTACGTGCTCGGCGACGGCGCGCTCGACGCCTTGCCTGCGGGCCGATAATCTGCCTCGCGACGGCGGCACTTGACGCGCAAGATGTCGAATTCGACGTCAACGCTGCCGTGCCCAGCGAGACGATGCCAGACACCGACAACCGATCTCCCGATGACGTGATCGCATCGATGGCCGACGAGGCGATCGATCGCATGCTCGGCGAGGGCCTGCCTTCCGAACCGGCCCTGCCGCAGCCCGCGCTCAGCGACGACGCATCAGACGACGTCTTGGACGCATTGCTCGCTGGCGATTCCGCAAAGACCGACGACACCGTCGCGGCCGATGAGCCCGGCGACGCCATCGCCGCAGCCGTCGCCTCTGAGCTTGCCGAGGACGGCATGATGCCCGGCGAGGACGACGGCCTGCCCGCCATCCCGAAGCTCAACGAGTCCGAAGAGCGGTTCGACGGCATCAGCGCCGACGGCGCGATGGAAGATCGCCCCACCGGCTCCATCGACCGGGCCGTGTCGTCCACGCCCTTCTGGTTCGGACCGCTCGCGTGGCTCGCTCGCCCGCTCGACAAGGCCGGCGACGACGTCCGAAATGCCGTCGGCAAGATCGGGCTCGTGACGACGGTCAACGCCGTCGCGGTGATCGCCTTCGTCGTCATCCGCGGCTGACGCACCCGAGCGGCTGCGTACCTTCTGGCATGACCGCCAGGCCAAGACTGCTCACAGGCGACACCCCCACAGGCCAGCTCCACCTCGGCCACCTCGTCGGCAGCCTGGAGAATCGCCTCGCCCTGCAGAACGAGAGCACGCACGAGTGCTTTTTTCTCGTCGCCAACAAGCACGCCTTCACCACGCGCGCCGACGATCCGGACAGCATCCGGCAGAGCGTCATCGACATCGTGATCGACTGGATCGCCGTCGGGCTCGACCCGGCCAAGTCGAGCTTCGTCCTGCAGAGCGAGGTGCCAGCGATCGATGAGCTGACGTTCTTCTTCAGCATGCTCCTGCCGTTCAACCGCGTCATGCGGAACCCGACGCTCAAGCAGGAGATCGGCGACAAGGGCCTTGGCGAGACCTACCCGTTCGGCTTCCCGCTCTACGCGGTCGGCCAGACGGCGGACATTCTCGCCTTTCGCCCCGCCGTCGTGCCTGTCGGCGAGGACCAGCTGCCGCACCTGGAGCTGACCCGCGAGGTCGCCCGCAAGTTCGGCCAGACCTACGACGGCATGGACCCGCACGCCGACGACGCCGAGTACGCGACCGGCGCGACCCTCCCCGTCATCGAACCCAAGCTCGGCCGCGTCAAACGCCTCGTCGGCCTCGGTGCCCCGAACGAGGGCGGCCAGCTGCTCAAGATGTCCAAGAGCCTGGGCAACGCCATCTTCCTTCGCGACGAGGCCGACGTTATCAAGAAGAAGGTGATGGGCATGTACACCGACCCGAATCGCCTCCGCAAGACCGACCCCGGCGAGACCGACCCGACCAAGAACCCGCTCTGGGCGTTTCACGAGACGTTCAACGACGACAAGGCCTGGGTCGCCGAGACGCGCGAGGCGTACAGCAAGGGCCAGATCGGCGACGTCGATGTGAAGAAGCGCCTGGTCGACGTGTTGGAAGCATTGATCGCCCCGATCAGAGACCGCTCCAAGGCCGTGACGGAGTCCGACGCGATCGACGCCTTGCGGGCGGGGACGACCCGGGCGAACGCCGTGGCAGAAGAGACGCTGAGCCTTGCGAAGACTGCGATGAAGCAGGGTTACTTCGGGCGCTCGCTGTCAATCGGCTGAGCCATGATCGGTTCGAAGCCTCGTTCGCGCTCGGTACCGCCACGTCGCTCCCAGGCAGAGATCGCCTCGAAGCCGAGGTTCAGGTGGTAGAGCAATTGACCAAACGCGGCGACCATGATGACCGCGATTGCGAACGAGAGTCCAATCGTCCGACCCGGTGTCAGAATCAGCGCCGCCAAATCCGCCACGAGAGCAAGAACGCTTCCGAGAAGCGCCAGCGACGCAAGCACAATGCCAACGATCAGTGCCCACCGTCGATGACGTACGAGGTAGCGACCGCTGACTCGAAAGCCGATTCCAATTCCGAGATAGACAATAGTGATAGCGATTATGAAGGCAGAGCCACCCAGAGCTGCGCCAACGACTCCTAAAATCCCAAAGAGTATCAGGATAAGCGCAAGAAGGTTCATCGAGCGTGCCGCCAAATGGAGCGGGCGGTCGGGATCACCTTTCGATGGAAGTGCCATTGACGCACTTGATCATGACCCTTGATCCAATGCAAGCGCGTGGTCTATGACCGACGTTGCAATTCGTCTTTCTCAGTTAGGTCCAGTCCTTCTGCATCCGACAGGAGTGAGTGAGCTGTTTATCAAACGAAGCAGGCTCTACCTTGCGCTTCCTACCGTCCGGGCACCGGTTGGACTTCGAAGCCGTGGTGTGACTCCGCGTCCGTCCGGACCCACGGCATTGCTCGCTTGAGCTGGACGATCAGGATCACGCAGGCCGCGGCCCAGAGGGTGCATTCGGCGATGACCATGGGCGAGGTCGGCAGCTTGCCGAAGCCGTGGCCGCTGGCGATGACGATCGCGACGCCGATCTGCACCGCGGCCGCGAGCATGCCGATGCGGAGGGCCCACGTCCGGCCGCTGCCCAGACCCCACCAGGCGAGCAGGTAGCCGGCGCCGGGTCCGTAGAACGCCAGGCCGCCCAGGAGCAGCCAGAAGAGCCGGTGCTGCGGCAGGCTGACGAGCAGCCCGTCGTAGATCATGATGCCCAGGCCCAGCAACGACGAGACGATGCCGAGGCAGATGGCCGTTGCGCGGGCTCGGACGATCGGGGTGAGCGAGGCTGCGAGGCTTCGAGCCATGTGGGTATCAGTCTCGAACGGTGTCGAGGTCGCAAGGCAACGGTAGCTGCGAGCTTGCAGCTCGCAGCCGGATCGCAGTCGAGACTGCGAGCCGCAGGCTCGCAGCTACCTGCTCAGACGCGATGGTTCTTCTCCCGAGCAGAGGACGGTGCGATGTCCGATGTCCTGCAAGACGGTGGCAAGCGGGGCGTCGCCACTTGGATCGGAAAGTGCGAGGAGGTCGGCGCGACAGCCGGGGGCGACCGAGCCTGCAACACCTGTCAGTCCGAGTGCTGCTGCGCCGCGCCAGGTCGCCATCGACCAGATCGTGCTGATGTCGACGTCAGGACGGTGCTCGTGAACGTGTCGGACCTCCGCGAGCAAATCGAGATCGGGCGAGCTGGCGCGACTGTCGGTGCCGAGGCAGACGTTGATGCCGCGGGCGAGCAGCTCGACCAGCGGGTGCGGATCATGGCCGAAGTAGGCGTGCGTCCGCGGGCAGTACGCGACGCTCGCCCGGCCGGCGGCGAGGTGGTCGAGGTCGCCCGGCTCCAGGTAGTTCCCGTGGGCCAAAACGACGGGCACGGCGGCGTCGAGCAGGCCGAGGTGTTTCGCGAAGGCAAGAGGAGAGCCGTCGAAAGTCGGCACGTCGTCGTCCCACCCGCCGATGGTCTCCCAGAGCTGGCGAAAGGGTCCGGCGTGGTCGCGGAGGAAGTCGGCCTCTTCGCGTGTCTCTGCGAGGTGCGTCGCCAGCGGGACGCCGCGTTGTTCGGCCGCCGCGAGACACCAGCGATAACTCTGGGGCTCCACCGAGTACGGCGCATGCGGCGACACGGCACCTCCATCGGCGAGGGCTGCGGGAAGCTGGTGATCGATCTGGTCGCGACGGGTCGCCATCGCGCGGACTTCACCGAAGCTGACGACGTTCAGCGAGCGAAGCGACGCCGCGGATTCTGGACCCGTGACCGATCCGCGGCTGGCGCCGCGGCGTGGTGACTCTCCTGACCACGCAGCGCGCGTCGCCGCGGGAAAGGCTGTGATATCGCCCACTGTGGTCACCCCGAATAACAACGACTCTGACGCACCAGCCGCAGCGGACGCGGCCGCCTGCTCCGCAGTCGTCGGGCGGACACCAAGCAGCCACTGGGCCAGGTGCCCGGGTTGATCCGCGGGCGGTCGGTGGTGCGAGAGTTCCAGGTGCGTGTGGGCATTGACCAGCCCTGGCAGCACCAGCCGGTCGCGCCAGTCGATCACTTCCGCGTCGAAATCTCCCCGATCGGACGTCACGGCGGAAATCAAGCCATTCTCGATCAGAATCCAGCGGTCCCGCTCCACCGTTGCCGGTTCCATCGGCCGCATCGCTGCAAGCCGCCCTGCCCGAATGATCCGACGCATCGACGCCACGCTATGGCTACGCAGCGGCGACGAGGGTTTTGCTTCGCGACCTCGGGCTGTATGTTCCATCGCATGCCTGCCGATCCCGGCCCGTCCGCGGCTTCGACATCTTCCAGCAACGCCGTCGGCCCGAAGGTGCTCAAAGAGGTACGTGAAGCCCGCGATGCCGTCCGCCGGTACGTCGACATCATCGAGTCGGACGGTCGGTATCCGTTGGAGGCGTTCCACTTCCTACAGGCCGCACTCGGGCGGGCCGTCGAGATGACGCACGGCGTGGACGCCCACAAGCTGGCCGAAGAACACTCCGAGCTTCGCGGAGAGGATCACCCGAACCACGTCTCCGCCCGGCAGCTCTCGACGGCCGTCCTCGACCTCGCCGCCGAACACTGGGGCCTGCTCGCCCGGCAGGTGCTGGAGCGTTGGAACATCTTCACGACCAGCGACCTCGGCGAGATGGTCTTTCTGCTCGTCGACAACGACCTGCTGCAGAAGACAGAGGGCGACCGACGCGAGGACTTCGACGATCTATTTTCGATGTCGCTGCTGGAGTCGGAGTACTCAATTTCGACCGGCCTCGATGCCGAGCGTCTCCTCGAGCCGGCGGAACCGTCGTGAGCGAGACGGGCGAGCCCCGTGGATTCAAACCGCGTCGCGGCGTGGTGATCGGCTTCGGCGTCGCTTGGCTCGCGTGGCTGGCGGCGATGGTTTCCTTCAACTTCCTGTAGCGAGCATGCGGGCCAGGCGTTCGGCGTGGTACGTGATGACCAAATCGGCCCCGGCCCGTCGCATCGCCATCGTGGACTCCATGACGACCGCGTCGAGGTCGATCCAGCCCTGCTGCCCGCCGGCCATGTGCATGGCGTACTCGCCGCTGGTCTGATAGGCGGCGGTCGGCACGCGGACGGCCTGCCGCATCGCCGACAGCACGTCGAGGTACGGCCCGGCCGGTTTGACCATGACGACATCGGCACCCTCGGCCACATCGAGTTCGGCCTCGCGGATCGCCTCGTCAGTGCCGCGGAACGGGTCCATCTGGTAGCTCTTGCGATCGCCCGTCGACGGTGCGCTGGCGGCCGCGTCGCGGAACGGGCCGTAGAAGGCGCCGGCGTACTTGATCGCGTAGCTCATGATCGCCGTCTGGTGGTGGCCAGCGTCGTCGAGACCTCGGCGGATAGCGGCGACCATGCCGTCCATCGCGGCGCTGGGCGCGACCCAATCCGCCCCGGCCTCGGCATGGATGACAGCTTGCCGTCCGAGCTTGGCAAGGGCTGCATCGTTGTCGGCCTCGCCATCGACGAGCGGGGCGCAGTGGCCGTGGTCGGTGTATTCGCAGAGGCAGACGTCGGTGATCGCCAGCATCGGATTGCCGCGACGTTGCGTCTCGCGCAGAAGTCGGCAGACGACGTTGTCGCCGGCCTCGCCGGATGAGCCGACGGCATCCTTCTGATCGTCACCGAGCACGCCGA
>JBCDKH010000144.1 GCA_038746835.1 Planctomycetota bacterium
ACTTGCTCGTCGCGACCTGAACGACGTCGAGGCCGCGCTTCGCGAGCGTCGCTGCTGCAAGCGACGCGGCCGGGTGCTTGCCGACAACGACGACCGGGGCGAGCTTCATCTTCGCAGCCTTCTTCGCCATGCGACACGCTATGTGACGTCAGTCGAAGCTCTGCAGCCCACGCACCTCACCGTCGTCGGCTTCGTCGACGACATCGACCTCGCCCGCGGCGGCCTGGATCGCCTTCTCGAGCGTTCGATGGTTCAGTTCGTCGACGTGCAGGAACGTCCCGGGAAGCTTCTTTGCGGCGTAGAGGTGCGATGACACGAGGGACACCCGCTCGAACGCCTCCGTCGACATGGGCCGTTCGGCAGGCTCGCTCAGCATCGATGTCGCAAGTGTCAGAACGGCCTCGGAGAGTGGCTCATTTGCGAAGACCGCGGCGACGAAGTGGACCTCACCGGCACGGATCGCGAAGAGCTTGGCGGCCCCGTTGCCACCCGGCTGGACGGCCAGGAACCGCATGTCTTCCACGCGCCGCGTGTGGCGATAGTGCTTCTGGCGAAGCGAGCGGAGCTGCTCGCCCCGCTTCTTCAGCTCGGCCGCGACTTCGAACTTCGTCGCCGCCGCCGACTGTCGCATGCGTTGGTCGACCTCTGCGACCGCTCGTGGCACGTCGGCCATGAGTGCTGCCGCCTCACCGCAAAGCGCTCGATAGGCGTCGAGTGACACACCGCTTGGCGGACCCTCGCATGGGCCGACGCACTTCCCCATCTCGCGCCACTGGCACGGATCGCTCTTGTCGCTCAGCAGTCGATCGCGATCCCGGCACAGATCGAAGAGCTCTTCGATCGATCGGACGTACTTGTCGGCCGCGTGCTTATCGCCAATTGGTCCGACGTAGGTGCCGGTTCGCTTGTCGATCTGATTTTGCTTCGTCAGTCGCGGGAACTTCGTAGCCGGATTGAAATGGACGAACCACGCCGGCGTGAAGCCGAGTACGCCGCCGTAGCTCTCCGGGAAGCACGCACGGGCGGCTTCGAGGTAACGCAGATCCTGCTCGAAGGCACTGTCGACGCGTGTGTAGCGGACGTGCTTCGTGATGGCCGACAGGTCGGCCGTTCGTGCGCTGCCGACTTCCGGATCGAGCCGTCGTTTGAGGCTTGCCCGGAGGTTCTTGACGCACAGCAGCTGCAGCGGCCGGTCGTCGGCGTCCGTCATCAGGTAGACCGCCCACGCTGCGGGAACATCCTGTGCGAACGTCGCGACGCCCACTTCGGCGTCGAAGGTCGCAACGTGCTCGAACAGATCGTCGTACCGCGGCATGCCCGTCACGCCGCGGAGGCTTCAGAAGAGCCAGATGCGAAAAACTCATCGAAAACGACCTCTTTGCCGGTATCGCTGCTGGCATAGAGCGCGTCGAGGATCTGCATGGTCACCAGCCCATGCTCGGCCGAGCAGATTGGGTCGCGACCTTCGCGGATCGCATCGAGGAAGTCAGACTGCACAGTCGGAACCGCGGGCGGGTTCGAGATAACTGAGTC
This sequence comes from Planctomycetota bacterium, assembly GCA_038746835.1. Lineage (NCBI taxonomy): Bacteria > Pseudomonadati > Planctomycetota > Planctomycetota bacterium. Next base: position 1,534 of record JBCDKH010000144.1, read on the forward strand.
CTGGAATCCGCCGTGACGTCGGCTGTAGACCGTCAGGTCGTTGGGCCCGCCTTGGTAGCCGTGCAGCTCTCGTCGGGCACCACCGTCGGTGCCGTAGACCTGCAGGACGCGGTGCTCCGGGATGTGGTGATGGCTGGCCCAGGAAATCTCCATCTCGGCTGATGCGCCGTTCTCGAAACGCACGAAGGCGACGCTGAAGTCGTCGACGTCCATCTCCAACTCGGGCACGTCGACCTTGGCGAACTTGGTGTAGATCTGCGATGAGAGCGACTTGATCTTCGGGTGCCCCATGACGTGCAACAGCTGATCGAGCTGGTGGACGCCCAGATCGATCATCGCCCCGCCGCCGGCGAGTTTCTTGCTGACAAAGCCGGGCCTCGCCGGAATGCCGCGGCGTCGGTGCCACAGGGTTCGACCGAAGTAGAGCTCGCCCAGGTCTCCCGCGACCGCGTAGCGATGCATGGCCGCGACGAACGGATTCATGCGGTGGTTGAAATGGATGCCCAGCGTCTTGCCGGTCTCCTTCGACACGTCGATCATCGACGTCGCCTCGGCCGTGTTCATGGCCATGGGCTTCTCGCACAGGACGTGCTTGCCGGCCTTCATCGCGGCGATCGACAGCGGCATGTGCGTCGCGTTCGGCGTGCAGACGCTGATGACGTCGACATCGGCGTCTTCGAAAAGATGCTGTGCGTCCGTGTAAACCCGGCTGATTCCAAAGTTATCTGCCGCCTTCTGTGCCTTGTCGCGATCGAGATCGCACACGGCAACGGCGTCGCAGGCCTCAGCGTCCTGGAAAGCACTCAGGTGTGCCTGACCGATGCCGACCCCGATCACCGCGGCCCGGAGGTGCAGCTTCTCACTACTCTCTTGCATGCCCGCGAGCATAGCTGCCCGCGTCAAGACGACGCGGCCTGCGACGCGCCAATCGCACGTCGAACTTCTTGAAGCATCTGGTCCACGCGGAACGGCTTGAAGAGAATCGCGCTCAGCCCTTCCTGGCTAGCACGGACGATGCAATGGTTCGGGTCGTACCCGAAACCCGTCATCAAAATGACCGCCGGCGGCTGGGCGAGCGTCCGTGTGGCGGCGAAGACGTCGTAGCCGCTCAGATCGGGCATTCGGATGTCGCTGAGTATGAGGTCAAAACCTGCCTGCAACGTGTTGATCGCCTCACGTCCGGTCCGGCACGTCGTGACGACGGCACGGTGCTTTTTCAAGACTGCTGCGACGGTTTCACGGATCGACTCCTCGTCGTCGACTACGAGAACGCGTGCGCCGCTGATCGCATCGTGCACTTCAGGCTCGATCGACACCTCGCGACTGCGTGTACCCAACAGAACGTTCGGACCTTTCGACGCATCGCGCATGCCTTCGCGGATCTGCTCGACGTTCTGAAGGATCGCACGCAGGCGGTCGTGGAGCTTCTCCTCCCCGACGAAGTCGTCCAGCAGGCTCTGGGCATCCAGCGCGATGTCGTTCAGCGGACCGGCCACCTCGCCAGCGACGTTGTCGGCGACCTTCTTGTTGGTCGCGGCACGCTCGCTCACGAGCAGCCGCAGGATGCTCATCGCGATCGCGACATATCGGCCGAAGATTTCCGCAAACTGGCGGTCGTCCTCGTCGAACGCCCCGAGCGAGCGACTTTCGACATTGAGCACGCCGACGATCGTGTCGTCAAGCGTTAGCGGCACCGTCAAGCTGCTCTGGGCACCGTCCAGCCCCGGGATGTACCGCGAGTCTCGTCCGACGTCGTGGCAGATGTAGCTGCGGCCGGTGCGTGCGACGTACCCCGAAATCCCATTGGCCTCGTCGTCGGCGACGAGCTCGACGTCCAGGGCTTCTGGCGGTAACCCGTCGGACAACACCGGCTCGAGCTTGCTGCCATTCGGATCAACCAGCCGGATGCAGAAGTGGTCGAAGCTCATCAGGTCACGCGTCGCCCGGATGACCCGCTCCTCGACCACTTTCAATCGCTCGGCGGGCGTCATCGCATCGACGGCCTGGCTTTCGATCCGCACGAGCTCCGCACCGGCCTTGTCGATCGCGTCGATCTTTCGCTGCAGACGACGATGCTCAGACGCGTCGAAGATAACAGCGACGGCGACCTGCTCTCGGTCGTGGGTGCTTCGTCCAACGACGACCTCGAGGTGGTGGTCTTCACCCGCGGCGAGCTGGAAACGCCTCGACGACCGATCGGCGGCATCGTGCCGCAGCACGTCGATGCAGACGCGTCGCACTTGCTCCCGCACGGCAGCGGGCCAGCGTGCCAGCCGCTCACCTGCGTAGAGCTCGTGTTCATTCACGTTGACGACAAGAACGCCCTCGCCAACCGCGTCGAGAAGCGACGCATCAGACGGCAGGTCCATCGAAGGTGGCGTTTCGAGCGTCGGTGTCACGGCAGACGTCGCAGCAAAGTGGCCCCGGCGGCCAAGCTAATCCCGGCAGGTGTCTTGCGAAAGCGATTCTGCACCTTTTTTCGTCAATCACGACCGAAGGGCTTCATTAGCCGCGACCGCGTCGCTGGCCACGACGGTCCGCTGGATGACCTCTTCGCCACGAGCCCATGCGGCAGTGAGTCGTACCCGCTCCGCATCGAGTGGTTCGGCGTAGGCGGCGATGGGAGAGTGGCAGTCGCCGTCGAGAAGCTCGACCACCCGCCGCTCCACCGCAACGGCACGCCGCGTCGCCGGATCGTCCAGCGGCCGGACGAGGTCTCGGACATCGACTTCATCACGACGGCACTGCACGAGCAACGCCCCTTGTCCGGCCGCCGGCGGATGGTCGTCAGGCGGCAAGATCCGGAGCCGCAAACCGCTCAACTCGTCCGACGCATCGTCCAGCAGCCCAAGCCGTCGCAGACCGGCCGCTGCGAGTAGCGTCGCGTCCACCTCGCCCGTCCGCAGTTTCTCGAGCCGTGTGTCCACGTTGCCGCGGAACGGCACGATTCGAAGATCCGGCCTGTCGTGTCGCATCAGCATCGCTCGGCGCGGACTCGACGTCCCCAGCCGTGCGTCCACCGGCAACGTGTCCAGGCCCGGCCGCAGGATCAGCACATCCCGCACATCCTCACGGGTCGGAATGGCTGCCGCGACCAACTCCTCGACGCCGTCCGTCAGCGGCATCGTCACAGGCACGTCCTTCAGACTGTGGACGGCCAGGTCGGCCTCGCATCGGAGCAGTGCCTGCTCGACCTCGGTGACGAAGAGTCCCTTGCCGCCGTGACGGGTGAGATCGCCCTGATCACGATCGCCTTGCGTCGTGAGCCCGACGAGTTCGACCCGGACGTCTGGATGAGCCTGCTCGATGGCTTTGGCGACCTTTCGACTCTGCGCAAGGGCAAGTCGGCTTTGACGGGTCGCCAGACGCAGCACACGCACGACGAAGTTTAGTGTCGCGATCGTCTGGCCGAAGCTTTGAGCCGGGGACGCGCCTTCCTACACTGCCGAACATGAGCGTTGCCGAAGCTGCCCCGCCCCGTCAGAAGTCCCCAGCCACCCAGGCCGACCGCAATGGGGCCTCGCACGCCAAACCTGGTGCCGTGCAGGACATCCGTACGCCGCGGAAGATGGACGCCCTTTTTGAACCGTCCACGGACGGCGACAAGGAACGTGCCCGGCTGCGCATGATGATGCTGATCAGGCGCTTCGAAGAGAGCATGTACCGCGAATACACCTCGCCGCGCACGCTCGAAGACGGCACGAAGGAGATGAAGATCGGTGGCTTCTGCCACCTCTACAGCGGTCAGGAGGCCATCGCCGTCGGTTGCGAAGCGGCGATGAACCGGGAGAAGCACGACGATCAGCTCATCAACGCCTACCGCTGCCACGGTCACTCGCTGGCCCTGGGAATGAGCCCGCACGTCGCTGCAGCTGAGCTTTTTGGCAAAGCGACCGGCTGCAGCAAGGGCAAAGGCGGCTCGATGCACCTCTTCGACGCGTCGCAAGGCAACAACGGCGGCCACGGCATCGTCGGTGGTCACCTTCCCGTCGCCGTCGGCCTCGCCTTCGCCCAGTGGTACAAAAAGACCGGCGGCGTCACGTTCTGCTTCTTTGGCGACGGAGCCATCAACCAGGGCGCACATAACGAAGCCCTCAACCTTGCCAGCCTCTACAAGCTGCCCGTCATTTGGGTCATCGAGAACAACGCCGTCGCCATGGGCACGCAGGTCGAGCGGCACAGTGCCGAAACCGACCTCGCCAAGCGTGGCCTGGGCTACGACATGCCCACGTACAACCTCGACGCCAACGACCTCGACGCGACGATCGAGTTGTTCAGCGAATGCGTCGCCCGCGGCCGCGAAGGCAACGGGCCCTCATACATCAGCGCCAACACCTTCCGCTTCCGCGGCCACTCGATGAGCGACCCGCTCAAGTACCGCACCCGCGAAGAAGCGGAATCGGCAAAGGTTCGGGACCCGATCAGCCTCTACGAAATCAAGCTTCGCGAAGCCGGCTTCCTGAACGACGCTCAGGCCGAGTCGATGGAGAAGGAGATCCGAGCCGAAGTCAAAGCCGCCATCAAGCAAGCCGACGCCGACCCGCACCCGGATGTCGAGAGCCGCTTCGAAGACGCCATCGCGGAGACGTATCCGCTGGAGGTCGACTAATGGCGATCCATGATGAAGGCGATTCGTGGAAGCATCGAGACGACGAAGCTCCTCGCCCGAGGAGCTTCGAGGAGCAAATCCAGGAACTCTCGCGTGCCAGGCCTTTCGAACCCTTCACGATCGTGATGAGTTCCGGAGATCGTCTGCACGTGACGAGCGAGTTCGCCTTGGCCCTGGGTCCGGTCACCTTCACGGTCTATTTGCCTGGTGGTGGGACGGCCCGCCTTCGTAAGAAGGAAATCGTGGTGGTTGAGATACCTGAGCCAGCCGCCTGAGCTGTGTTTTCTCCGCCTTCACGCGACGCGTGCAACTGGCGGCCACCGCTACCCTGCCCGGTTTTCCCAAGAAACCAGATAAATGCCCGAGATTCAATACCGACAAGCCCTTCGCGACGCCATGACCGAGGAGATGGAGCGCGACGACAACGTGTTCCTCATGGGCGAAGAAGTCGCCGAGTACAACGGGGCGTACAAGGTCTCCGAGGGTATGCTCGACAAGTTCGGGCCGCGCCGCATCTTCGACACGCCGATCAGCGAGACCGGCTTCAGCGGCCTGGGCGTGGGCGCGGCGTGCATGGGGCTCCGGCCGATCATCGAGTTCATGAGCTGGTCGTTCACGCTCGTCTGTGCCGACCAGATCATCAATAACGCCGCCAACGTCCGCTACATGTCCGGCGGGCAGTACAAAGTCCCCGTCGTCTTCCGCGGTGGCAACGGCATCGCCCACCAGCTCGGTGCCACCCACAGCCACCGCGTCGAGACGATCTACGGCCGTATCCCCGGCCTCGTCACCCTCTGCCCCGCCACGCCGTACGAGGCCAAGGGCCTGCTTAAGGCCGCGATTCGGTGCGACGACCCGGTCTGCTTCCTTGAAAGCGAGATCATGCTCAACGACAAGGGTGAGGTGCCAGACGCGGAGTATGTCCTGCCCATCGGCAAGGCCGACGTGATGCGTGAAGGCGACGCGTGCACCGTCGTCTCCTATGGCAAGAGCCTCGCCCGCTTCGCCAAGCCGGCCGTCGAACAGCTTGCCGACGACGGAATCGACTGCGAGCTCATCAGCCTCCGCAGCCTCCGCCCGCTCGACACCGAGACGATCGCCGAGAGCATCAAGAAGACCAATCGCTGCGTCATCGTCGACGAGGACTACGGCCTCTACGGCATGGGCGCCGGCGTGATGGAGAAGATCTACAAGACCAGCTTCGATGACCTCGACGCCCCCATCGGTCGCGTTCACAGCGACGACATCCCAGTGCCCTATGGCCACTACATGGAAGAAGCGATGCTGCCGAGTGTCGAGAAGATCAAGGCGGCCGTGAAGGCAGCTTGCTACACTTCGTGAACCAGCCTCTCCCTTTCACCAGATATGACAAGTGGCCCCAACAAACAACGGGCTTTTGGTACGGGCTTCTTGATAAAAGCTCTCGCGGTTGCGTTTGTGGCTTGGGTGATTTTGGGACTCGCTGCACCCCTCGTAACGTATTGGCTCATTCCCGGAATGAAAGATCATTGGGCGGGAGTCGGACCGATCGGAGACCTCTTCGGTGTTGCGAACTCCTTCTTTTCAGCATGCGCACTTCTTGGTGTGCTGCTAACACTGTTGCAGCAGAATCGCAGCCTTGAGCAACAGCAAGAGAGCTTGACTCAGCAGCGTGCAAGCCTCGACATCCAGAATCGCGAGCTACGTCAGTCAGTGGAGGCGCAGAAACAAACCGCAGACAATCACAAACGAGCACTGGCTGCAGAAGTTCTGCTACCGCTGATGTCAGAGAGCCGTGACGGCGAAATGGGCGAGTCTCGCCAGCGCGTAGCCTCGTTCTTTCGGCATGAAGACGCAGCATCCCGTTTCAGACACATGTATCTCAGGTCCATTAGAAAGGAAGATGGCCTGAGTGACGTAGACTCTAGTCTCTATGAAACTCTGGATGATGACAGGCGAAAGATAAAGTTGCTAATCATGAAGGTTTTTCAGCTTCGCGACCAAGAAATCGTTCCTAATGACGATCTTGCACGCCTTGTAATTAGCGTAACTGCTGTCGGCCTGGTAAAGTTCGCGCTATCTCCTATAGAGAAGATCCTCATCAACGATCCCGGTTACAATCCTCCCTGGATTAGCTGGACGTTAAGCCTGTATGATGCAGAGGATGTTGATCGATACTGGAATCGAGGCAATCGGTGATTCGGCGGCAGTGAAGAGTCGTAAGGCTAGCGTGCGCGAAATTCTCGCACTCGGTCGACTGGCGGAGGATTTGTCCTCGGCCTAGGCCTCGTACGGGGCCCGCCCCCGCTACTCTGGTGCGCCGCTTGTTTTCGAGGCTGATCATGTCGCTACCGTGACGGCATGGCTGACTGGATGTGGAGTGCGTTGATCGCCGTGCCGATGGTGCTCGCGATGGCGGGCGGTGCGACCGCCGACGAGGCGGACGACGACCCCAAGCCCGCGGCGGAGCAGCCGGCGTTCAAGAGTCGGCAGGACACGACGCACACGGTCAACGGCCTGACCTTCCAAGCGACGGCGGCTGAGTTGGACATGAAGGACGACGCCGGCGTCACGCGGGGGACGATCTTCTTCACCTACTACACCGCCCTCGATGGCGACGGGAAGCCGCTGCACGAGACCGAGCCCCGACCAATCACCTACGTCTTCAACGGCGGGCCCGGTGCGGCGAGCGTGTGGCTGCACCTCGGCACGGCCGGGCCGTTCCGCGTGGATCTGCCGGACGACGGCACGCCGCCCGCGCCGCCGAGCACGGTGGTCGAGAACGAGGCGAGCTGGCTGCCGGCGACGGACCTGTGCTTCATCGATCCCGTCGGCACGGGCTTCAGCCGGGCGGCGACGAAGAAGGTCGACAAGGACAAAGACGGCAAGCAGGACCCTGACGCCGAGGTGAAGGACGAGGGCGAGCGGTTCTACGGCGTGGAGCAGGACGCCAAATGGGTCGGCGAGTTCATCCGCCTGCACTGCACGCGCTTTGCCCGCTGGGACGACCCGAAGTTCCTCGCCGGCGAGAGCTACGGCACCACCCGGGCGGCACGGCTCGCGATCAGCTTGCACGACCGATTCGGCCTCGACGTCAACGGCGTCATCCTCATCAGCACGGTCCTCGACTTCAGCACCATCCGCGAGGCGGCGAACAATCCGATGCCGTTGGTGACGTTTCTGCCGACCTACGCCGCGACGGCCGCGTTCCACGGCAAGGTCGACATGACGCCCGAAGATGCAAGGAAGGCTGCGGAAGCGTTCGCGGTCGAGCGTTACCTGCCGGCACTGGTTCGTGGTCAGTCGCTCGACGAAGAAGGCCGGCGTGCGATTGCGGAGGAGTATGCGACGCTCACCGGGCTGGACGCGGACTTCGTCATGATCAACGACCTCCGCGTCGGGCCGTTCCGCTTTATGAA
>JBCDKH010000145.1 GCA_038746835.1 Planctomycetota bacterium
GCCCTCTGCGTCCTTCAGAAAACGCTGCGCATCGCTCCAGTACCCCGCAGTCGGCTTCAACCCCGAGTCGACCGACTGGAAGAACGCGTTGAACCGCTCCATGTACCGCTCGCGAAGGTACTTCGCGATCATCGACGCCAGCGCCGTCGGGAGGCACAGCGACTCTGCCTTCTCTGCGAAGACGATTCGTGCGACGCCGGTCCCGCGTCGCAGGACGTACGCACTCTCGCCGTCCGCCTCGCGGATGACTTCCAGCGACCACTCCTCGAACATTTGCCTCAAAAAGGGGCCGTACCGACTTCGCCCGCCCTGGCGATCGACCACGACGGACAAGCCCCCGGGAGACGACGCATGGCGTTCGAGCAGGTCGTAGAGCAGCTCCGCCAACGCCACCTGCACGACGGCCGACTTGTTGCGCGTCGCGACGCACAGCCGGTTGTACTCCGGCTCGAACAGCAACCGGGATTGCAACGACACCACCCGGCATCCCGCGCCCTGCACGGCATGCCGAAGCACGTTGGCGGCGATCGCGACATTGTCCGACGACGTCCAGAGCGGATGCCGCTCGGACTCGGCCGGCGCGTACCAACGCGGCACTTCCGTCGGCTTGAGCGACAACGCCTCGTGCACGTCGTCCAGCGACGTCGGGACCGCGGCACCGGTTGCGGCCTGAAACGCAAGCACGCCGCGCTCGAGCGCGACGCGTCCAGCGTCGGCCCGGCCGGCGAAGACCTTCTTGGAGTCGCTGACGTGCAGACGCCGGCCGCTGCGATCGCGTGTCGAAGAGACCGCATCGCCCAGCAGACGCCACAGATCGGGCAAGTGCTCCGGCGTGTCAGCCTGACCAGTGGGCACTTCGACGGCGCTGCTGCCGAGGCAGAGCGGACCGAGCAGTGGGCCAAGGCCCGCTTCGTCGATGCCGGCGACGATCATGCCGCGAGTCGAGCGAAGCGTGCCTCGAAGGTCAAGTCGTCGGCCCGGACAAGACGCCGATGAGTCGACGTCTTGCCTGGACCGAAGCGAAGGCCACTACTTCTTCTTTGCCCGCTTGACGGTCTTCTTCTTAGCGGTCTTCTTGACGGCCTTCTTCGTGCTCTTCTTGGCGACCTTCTTAGCAGCCTTCTTGGTGCTCTTCTTGGCCGTCTTCTTCGGAGCCTTCTTGGCGGTCTTCTTGGCGACCTTCTTGGTCGTCTTCTTCGCCGCCTTCTTGGCGGGCGCCTTCTTCACGCTCTTCTTGGCGGGGCTCTTCTTGGCGACCTTCTTGGTGGCCTTCTTCGTTGACTTCTTGGCAGCCTTTTTGGCCGGCGACTTCTTCGTCGACTTGCTCGCTTTTGCCATGCTCAAACCTCGGTGAGGGAGGGGAGGATCGTCCGACGACGATCTCAGTGTGCGACCTGTAGCATGTGTGCGGCTCGGGCCGAAAGGGTCGCCACGTTGTCAACAGGCAGCGGACACTCGCGCGAGGTCTCGTTCACCACCTGCAACGACACACTCATCGGCGACGAAGCGCAGACGCCTTAACCCAACGCCTTCGCAAAACGCTCCGATTCTCCGGACTTCTCGCTCGTTTTACACGCACTCGCCATGACGCTTCGCCTTCGACTGCGACACGCTCTTGCCGAAACGGAGCTCCAATTCACACAAGAACTCGGTGAAACTCCACAAATTTTTGGCCGAGGCCAAAACGCCGACGTCGTCGTCGCAGGCAGAGGCATCGCGCCCAAGCACCTCGCAATTTTTTTTGACGCGCACTCGCGCAAGTGGCTCGTTCAAGACGGCAACACACGCGGACGAACGCGCGTCAACGGCGTGCCGCTCGTCGACAGCACCCAACCGTGTCCGCTCGTCGAAGACTTCGTCGTCACACTCGGCGACGATGACTCGGTCGCGTCGATCACCGTGCTCGGCATCGATGTCGTCGACGACACGCCCGTCGACACGGCAAGCGACGTCGAGTTCAAACCCGTGTCGTCGTTCACGTCACGACGCAAGCGCAAACGCTCACCCGTGATGCTGCCGATCGCCTTTGCCGGTTCGATCGGCGGGGCGTTCGTGCTCGGGCTGCTCGGCGGACAGAAAATCGCCGAAAACCCTCAGAATCTCAACGTTTCTGGCGGTTTTGCGGAAGACCAGCTGTCCGACATCGACGCACGACGACCACCACCGCCGCCATCGACACGGCCGCGGACGATCACCCAAGACGAACCGCTCTTGCCACGCCTCGACGGTGCGGTCGCCGACATCGATCTCACGCCCGACCCGACGCTGCAGAGTCGCGGCGAGCTTCTCGAAGGCGAGGCCGACGCGGCAGGCGTGCGCGGCTTCATCGCTGGCATCGCGCCCGACGATCCCCTTCGTGCGAGCAGCGCGTGGATCGATGTCATCGCCGCCGAGCGTGCCGGCGAGCCGATCGCGATGCTGCAGAGCTACCGCGCGTTCACGCGGCTGCCCGAAACGCGGACCGGCGACTTGCGCTACGAGGTGCTGCGTCGACTCGAAGACGCCGTCGATGCGCTGTGGTGGGAGCGCATCGCGTCGCTGCTCGAGGAGGAGTTTGCGATCATCGAGTCGTCGCTGGATGCCGAACTTCGACTGCGCGGCCTCGAAGGCGAGCCCGACGCCGAGGTGGCCGCGGACTTGCGCGAGCACTTGCTCTACGCGCAGCGACGGCTTGCGCTTGTCGACGCGGAGCTTGCCGACACGATGCGATACACGTCTGGCGAGGTGCCAAACCTGATCAACACCGATCAGCTGCGCCGACTCCGGGCGATTCGTAACAAGGAGGCTTACGCGTCGTGGCGATCGACGCTGCTGTCGCACGTTCAAAATGGCAGGCTACCCTGGGACGAACGCCCGACGTCGCGCCCTGCGGACGACTCCGCTTCGTCTCGCGAACCCTCTGTTTCCGTCATCCTGAGCGAGCGCAGCGAGTCGAAGGACCTCGCCTGAACGAAGCACGAAGGACCTCGCCTGGACGAAACACGACGACGAAGAGTCAGACGAGGTCCCTCGGCTGCGCTCGGGATGACGGAGGGGGCGGGTTGGCTTCGCTACGGTGAGTCGATGCGGGTGGCGCTTTGGGCCGCGATCTTCCTGATCTGCGGGTTGCCGGTGCTCGTGGCATTCTGGCCGGTGGTTTCGCGTCCGTCGGCGTGGTTGGCGGCCTGGGAAACGCGAGAGGCCCATTTCAACTCGCTCGGCTTCGCGCTCGCGTCGGGACTCGTCGCGGGCATGGTCGCGATCCTGCCGGCGCTGCTGGTCGCTTCGCGTGTTGCGGCTGGGCTGGTCGTGGTTATCGGCGTGACGCTGCTCGCCATTCCCGAGCAGGCTTGGGCCTATGGCGTGGCCGAAGCGTGGCGGCAGGTCGGCTGGACGGCACCACCCGAGACCTTTGCCGCTAGCTTGCGCGGCGTGGTGACTGTCGCGACGCAACTCTGGCCGATCCCGGCGGCGGCGACGGCGTTCACGCTCGCACGCCTCCCGGTCGACGTCGTCGAAACCGCCCGGATCGATGGTGTGTCCCGTCGCGTGATCGCCCGAGTCGTTCTGCCCGCGTGGCTGGTCGGTTCGGGCGTCGTTTCGCTGCTGACGCTGCGGATGACCACGCCGTTTGACCTCGGCGCCTTTCTCACCAGCGGCGTCGCGGCACGACAGACGTATGCCGAAGCGACCGGCGACCTCGGCGACAAGACCGCGGCCGCGATCGGCGTGACGATGCCGACGACGCTCGTGGTCGCGGCGGGCGTGTGGCTGGTGTGGCGCGTGTCGGCCGTAGTGAGTCGCGAGTCGATCGTCGGGCCGGCGCGACTGCAGGTCAGCGGAATGACGATCGTGGGTGCGTTGGCGTTGCTTGCGTTGATGATCACACCGGTCGCGGCGCTGGTCGTGACGTCGGGGCCGTCGTCGCCGCTCGGATGGATCGACGCGAACCTGCCTGGCCTGCTCAACGGTCTCACGCTCGGCGGCATCGTCGTCGTCGTCGCTTCGCTGCTGGTCGCACTCGGCGTTGTCTCAAAGCCGCGATGGACGCTCGCGATCGCCGTTGCGACGTTCGCCGTCGGCGGGCAGGTCGTGGCGTTATCGCTGATCCGATTGCTCAACGCACGCCCGGAGGACGGCTTGGTCGCGAGTCTGCAGGACGTCGCTTACGACCTGCTGTACGACCGCCCGCTGTTTCACGCCTGGCCCGCCGCGGCGATGTTCGCCTTCGTGCCGCTGGTTGCCGCGCTGTGGACGTGGCGTGGCGTGTCTGCGAGCCTGCGCGACCTCGCCGCTGTCGACGGGGCGGGGCGACTCGCGACGGCTTGGCGCGTGACGCTCCCGACGACCTGGCCCATCCTCGCCGCATCTGTCATCGCGACGGGCCTGCTCGCGATGGCCGAACCCAACGCGGCTGCGCTGACGTATCCCGGGTCGCTGGTCAACACGATGCTCTCCAACGTCCACACCCTCGCCTACGCCGCCATGGCCGAGGCCGCTCTGCTCGCGGCGGGCGTGGCGCTCGTCGGCACGCTGATCGTCGTCGGCCTGCTAGGTGTGCGACGCGTCGCCGTCCTGCCGGTGATCGCGGCGAGCCTGTTCCTCGTGGGTTGCGACAGCGGCGATGAGCCGGAGGCGGTCTTCGGCACGCTCGGCAGCGGCGACGGGCAGCTCGTCTACCCGCGCGCGATCGTCTACTCCAAGGCTGAGGACGTCGTCTGGGTCGTCGACCGCACCGCCCGCGTGCAAAAACTCGACGCGGAAACCGGCGAGTTTCTGCTCGGCTTCGGCATGCCCGAACAGAACTACGGCAAGCCCGTGGGCGTCAGCGTCGACGACGACGGCAACGTCTGGGTGCCCGACACGCACTACAGCCGCGTCATCGTCTACTCGCCAGGGGGCGACGAGCTGTTCCGCATCGGCACCAACGGGCAGGGGCCCGGCGAGTTCGTCTGGCCGACGGACGTGTTGCTCTTGGATGACGGCCGCGTCCTCATCAGCGAGTACGGCGCCGGCGAAGACGGCAACAACGACCGCATCCAGCTCTTCGAGCCGTCAGAGAACGACGAACTCGCGGCGACCGCGTCGATCGGCTCGTTCGGCATGGACGAGGGCCAGTTCCGCAGGCCGCAGTCCATGACGACCATTGGCGACGTGCTGTGGGTCGCCGACTCGTCGAATCACCGCCTGCTCGCCTTCGACCTTCGCTCAGACACCCTCGGCCAGCTCCTGGACACGATCGGCCACGAGGACGCCACGAGCGACGCGGGCGGCTTCCGGTTTCCATACGGCGTGGTGGCGGATGGTGACGGCAAACTCGTCGTCGTGGAATTCGGCAACAATCGGCTGCAACGCATCGATCCAGAGACCGGCGAAAGCCTCGGCGTCTGGGGCGGTTTCGGGGCCAGACCCGGCACGTTTCGCTACCCGTGAGCCGTCGCGTACGACACCCAACGCGATCGCTTGCTCGTCGCCGACGGCGGCAACGACCGCATTCAGGTGGTCGCGATGGATGCCTTTCGGCCGGTCGATGCGACACAATCTTCCGAGGCGGTGGCAACGCGAGGCCGTTCCGTGGATGATCGGGGCGGGTGACGCTCCTGCCGCTCCATCTCACGCTCGCTGCGCTCGGACTTGAGCGGCTGACGTGGCTCCAGGCCGGCCTGCTCTTCGCCGCACTCGCGGTGCCGACGATTTGGCTCGCACGCAAGGCCCTCGAGCCGCTGGGGCCACGACGTCGCTGGATCGCGCTGGGTGCCCGGCTGGTCGTGCTCGCGCTGGCGGTGCTGATCCTCGCGGGCGTCCGCAGCGAGCGGAAGAACGACACCGTCGAGGTGATGGTCGTTCGCGACGTCTCGGCCAGCGCTCGGCAGTCGACCGACGACACCGCCGGACAGAGCTTGAGTCGCCAGATCGGGCAGTGGGTCGCCTCCGTCAGCACCGACGAGGCCGGCAAGGAGCCCGACGATCGCGTCGGCATCGTCAGCTTCGACGCCTCGGCCTACGTCGACCAGATGCCCAACAACCTGCCCCAGGCGATCGGCTCGGTCGCCTCGGCGGTCAATCGCGGGCAGACCGGCACCGACGTCGCCGAGGCCCTCAACCTCGCCCTGGCCACGTTCAGCCCGGACAGTCGGCGTCGGTTGCTCTTGGTCTGGGACGGCAACACCACCGAAGGCGACCTCGACGCCGCCATCGCCCGCGCCAAGCAGGCCGGCGTGCCGATCGACGTCATGCCGCTCGAGTGGTCGGCCGGCAACGAGGTCTACCTCGACGACCTCTACGCCCCGACGTGGCGTCGCGAGGGCGAGCCGTTCACGCTCGAAGTCATCCTGACCAACACCAGCGCCTTCGAGACGCCCGGCACCCTCCGCGTCGAACAGGAAGGCCGGCCGCTGGACCTTGACCCGACGCAGCCGGGCGTTCAGGCGGGTCGGCCTGTGATTCTGTCACCGGGACGCAACAAGGAGCTGGTCATCGTCGACCCGCTGCCGGGCGAGCGAGCCAACGTCCGCCGATTCCGCGCGACCTTCGAGCCCGAGCGACGCCGCGTCAACGGCCAGCTCCAGGCCGTCGGCGACGGGCTGGTCGACAACAACTCCGCCAGTGCGTTCACCTTCGTCCGTGGCAAGGGCACGGTCCTCTACGTCGACAACGTCCGCGACAATGCCGGCGATCCGCTGGCCGAGGCGCTCGCGAGCGAGCAGGTGGCCGTCCAGCGCGTCGGCATCGGCGGGTTTCCGACGAACCTGGTCGACCTGCAGGCCTTCGACGCCGTCATTCTCGCCAACGTCCCGCGCGGAGCCGGCGGGCTGACCGCGCCGCAGGACGCCGCCCTCGCCCGCTACGTCCACGACACGGCCGGCGGGCTCGTCATGATCGGCGGGCCCGACACCTTCGGCGCAGGTGGCTGGCGCGGCAGCGCGACCGAGGCCGTCCTGCCGCTGGACATGGACGTGCCGAGCCGTCGGCAGATTCCCAAAGGCGCGTTGTGCCTCGTCATGCACTCGACCGAGATGCCCCAGGGCAACTACTGGGCCGAGCAGTGTGCCCTGGCCGCGGTCGAGGTGCTCAATCGCGACGACGAAGTCGGCGTCCTGAGCTACGACTGGACGTCCGGCAAGAGTCTGTGGGACTACCCACTCCAGCCCAAGGGCAATGGCAGCGTCGTCGCGGCAGCCATTCGCAACATCGAGCTGGGCGACATGCCCGACTTCGACGATGCCCTGACGCTCGCGCTGCTGGGTGACGGTCAGAATCCCGGCCTCGAAATGTCGGACGCGCGTCAGAAGCACGTCATCATCATCAGCGACATGGACCCATCGCCGCCGAGCGGCCGGTTGCTGCAGCGATACAAGGACGCGCAGGTCAGCATCAGCACGGTCCAGGTCGCCGGCCACGGCTCGCCGTTGCAGGCGGTTGCGAGAAACCTCGCCGAAGAGACCGGCGGCACGGCCTACGGCCCGATCGAGCAGGATCCGTCGCAGCTGCCGCAGATCTTCATCAAGGAAGCAACCATCGTTCGCCGGACGCTCATCAAGGAAGACTCCAACGGCATTCCCGTCGCCGAGACCACCGACGCCGCAGGCAGCGAACTGATGCGCGGCATCAACCCGGCCGACACCGGGCCGGTCTTCGGCATGGTGCTGACCACACGCAAACCCAGCCCGCTGGTCGAAATGCCGCTCCTCGCCAGCGAGCAACAGGACCCGCTCTTCGCTCACTGGACGGCCGGCCTGGGCAAAAGTGCCGCGTGGACCAGCGACGCTCACAACCGCTGGGCCGCACCCTTCACCGGCAGCGCCGCGTACGACAAGTTCTGGGCCCAGGTTGTCCGCGGCGTCTCTCGCGCACCTCAGTCGGGCGACTACGAAGTTACGACCACCGTCGAGAACGGCCGAGGGCGAATCGTCGTCGAGGCCGTCGGCGAGGACGCGCGGTTCAAGAGCCGTCTGAGCGTCGCCGGCAGTGTCCTCTCGCCCGACGGTGACGGCCAACCCGTCACGCTCGTCCAGACGCGTCCCGGCACGTACGAGGCCGAGTTCGACGCACGCGACGAGGGCAGCTACGTCGTCGCCCTCAACGCCGCCGGCCCCGAGGGTTCGTCGGCCCTGCGTGGCGGGACGAGCGTCAACGGCACCGACGAGCTACTCGACCTGCAAAGCGACGCCGCGGCCGTGCGACGCGTCGCCGAGGAAACTGGCGGCCGGGTGTTGCCGGCCTTCGGCGAGTTGTCCGAAGAGACGTCGCTGTTCGCCCGTCGTTTCACGGATGCAACCGGTGCCGAGCGGACGTTGCCGGAAGTGACGAGCCCGCTGCCGATCTGGGACTGGCTGGTGCCGTTGCTGATCGCGTTGGTTTTGATCGACGTGGCGATTCGTCGGATCGCCTGGGACCGCGAGTTGGTCCAGCTCGTCGCGGACAAGGCCGGCGCGGGGGTCCGCGGATTCACGGTCACAACGCGTCTGGATCGCGACGCCGGCACCCTCGACACCCTCCGCCAACGCCGCCCGGCCGAAGCGACCCGCACCGCCAAGTTCGAGGCCACAGAACCCGCCCCCGACGACGACCTCACCACCCGCCTCCGCGGCCCCTCGCGCTCGGCATCGACTTCGAAAGCCTCACAGTCCGCCAGCCCTGACGAGGGCGGCGGCATTTCGTCGCTGATGGAGGCCAAGCGGCGTGCGCGAGAGAAATTGGAGGAGGGGCGGGACGATGAGTGAAACGCAAAGACGCAAAGAGGCGAAGCCAGAGCAAAGGGAAGAAAAGAAGAGCTACTTCGCGGCTCGGGCTCGCATCGTCGGCGAGTGGGACGACGGAAGCGGAGATGAGACTGCCGAAGACGCCTGCCGACAAGTGATTGGTGCCGCCATCGAGGTTCACCGTGTCCTGGGGCCGGGGCTACCGGAGGTTCTCTACGAGAAGGCACTAGGCCATGAGCTGACGCTTCAGCAAGTGTCGCATCGGCGACAGGCACCCGTGCCAGTCACCTACAAGGGCGTGGTTGTCGGAGAAGGTTTCATGGATCTGCTCGTGCAGGATCGCCTCGTCGTTGAACTGAAGGTTGTCGACGACCTTCACCCGCTACATCTCGCGCAGGTTCGCGCCTACTTGTCGGCCGCCCGCCTCCGCCTCGGCCTACTCATCAACTTCAACGTTCCCATCTTGCGCGACGGCATCCGCCGCGTCATCAACCCGCATACCAGTTTCTGACTTCTTTGCTCCGGCTTTGCCTCTTTGCTCCTTTGCGTTTCTGACTCCCAACCTCCCATGCCCGAAGAACTCACGCCCGAGCAAGTCCAAGAACGCGCAAGCGCCTTTCGCGCTGACTACGAAGCCGTCCGTCGAGAGATTGGCAAGGCCATCGTCGGGCACGCCGAGATCGTCGAGGGCGTGCTCATCTGCCTGTTCACCGGCGGGCACGCGCTGCTGGAAGGCGTCCCGGGCGTGAACTGAACGCGTCCGAAGTCGAGGTGGAGTGCTTCGGAGAGTGCCCGGATGAGCGCGGTCTTCCCAAGGCCCGGGACGCC
>JBCDKH010000146.1 GCA_038746835.1 Planctomycetota bacterium
CCGGGCACATGGTGCCGATCACGCATCCAGAGGACGTGGCCGCAATTATCCGCGCAGCAGGTCCAGAAACTGCGTGACGCCGTCCTCGGTCATGGACCAGTCAGTCACATCGCTTCCTGATGCAAACGCGTGTCGACGCCGGTGCTGTACCGGATCGCAAAGACGCCCGCGTCGGCATCCGGCAGCGGTGCGAGCCCGCGACGCAGCAGATCGCCTCCAAGGTTGCGTTGGACTTCGAGCGTGTAAGTGTCGAGCAGGCCTTCGGTCCGCGTGCCGTCGGCCGCAACGTCCGTCCGCAGATCACGCGGCTCGTCGAGCCGAAGGCGACGCAACTCGAACCGGTAGCGTCCAGCCTCGTTCTCGACGACGGCGAGCGTCGACAGATCCTTCGGCGGATTCGGTCCGCCGCGTCGACGGACCTCGCCCGGCGGGAGCGTCATCTGAACGCCCGCTTCGATGCTGCTGAAGGGCGTTCCGGGCGTTTGAGCCTCGACAGCGACCGGGAGCAGCAGAGCCCAGCCGACGAGCGTCACAAGCAGCGTTCTCACACGACAATTTACGCAGTGCAATCCGGTGGGTTCCCGACGGGCGTCATTGCAGCACGGCGTAGCGAGCGACCGCTCGGGCCAGCTTTTCGTCGCCCGCGTCGTACTCCAGCGGCCTGTCGATCAGCACGATGACCGCTCGCCCGTCGACCAGGCCGGCGACGATCGTGCGGAAGAGCAGAATGTCGCCACCACGCAGGGAGCCGAGCCACGACTGGCTCACGGTGTAGCCGAAGGTCGCCACGACGCCCTCTTCATCCGCGACCAGCGTGCTCCTGGGCGGCTCGAGGATCTCGATCTCGACGTCCACGTCGCCGAGCGACGTCTGAATCTGGGCGGCCTGACGCAAGAGGTCCAGTGCGGTCGCGTTGGACTCGACGCGGAAGCTGGTGATTCGAAGGTCCGTCTGCTGATCTGGCGAGGCGACCGTCAGGCTGTCCTGCGACTTTTCAGCAACGGTCCAGCCAGCAGGCAGGCGGACCGTGAAGTCGCCGACACCCAGGTAGTTTTCGGTCAGCAACCGTTCGGCGTTGCGATCGACCATCCTGCCGTACCCGACGGCGACCAGCAGCGTGACCAGCAGCATGCCCGCCATCGCCACCAACCGACGCCGATCGCGGCGCGTCTCGGGGTCGATCTGGGTGTCGACGTCGGTCACCGTGGGACACTATCCGCGACGCACCGGAACGCGCGCCATGTCAGCGACACCACGCTCGCTTAGCGGTGAGCGCGAGCGAGCCCTCTGCGAAGTGTTGGCACTGATCCGAGAGGCTCGCTGGCGCTCACCGCTAAGCGTGTGGGGAGGCAGATTTCGAACGACACCTACGCTCTGGCAGCGTGCCGGTTGATGCTTCCGATCCACCATCTGCGAGCCTCCGACGCTTCGCCGCGGTGCAGGACGAGGTCGCGAAGACGACCAAGAAACTCGAGAAGCAAGCGACGCTCGCGGCGTATTTTCGCGAGCTACCAGATGACGACCTCGCCGACGCGGTGCGGTTTGCGGGTGGGAAAGCGTTCGCCGTCACCGACGAGCGGGTGCTGGGCGTCAGTCGGGCGGCGTTTCGCGATGTGATCCTCGGGCTCTACGACCTCTCGGCCGACGACTGGCGGACTCGCGTCGTCCAGCGCGGCGAGACCGGCGAGGCCCTCGCCAAGCTCTGGGAAGACAAGGGTCCGCCGCCGGACGACGCGCGCGACGAGTCGCTCGCGCTGGCCGACCTTCGCCAGTCGTTCGACGCCCTGGCCAGCGTCGGGCAGAACCAGACCAAACGCGATCTGCTCCGCGACCTGCTCGTCCGCTGCCGACACCCGCGATCCGCCGGATACGTCGGCAAAATCATCGGCGGCGACCTGCGGACGGGTGCCCGCGAGGGCGTTCTGCAGACCGCGGTTGCGGAGGCGTTCGGGCGTGAGTTCGACGACGTCCGGCGAGCCGTGTTGCTCGTGGGCGATCTGGGCGACGTCGCCGTGCTGGCGCGCGACGATCGGCTGGGTGACGCACGCTTCCGGCTGTTCCACCCCATCGGCTTCATGCTCGCCACGCCGCAAGAGACGCCCAACGACGCCGCGGCCACGATCGCCAAATCCGAGCGGACGTGGTCGGCCGAGCACAAGCTTGACGGTGTTCGCGCTCAAATCCACAAATCAGGCACGGGCGACCTTTCGCGCGTCGCGATCTACAGCCGAACACTCGACCGCGTCGAAGCCGCCTGGCCAGACGTCGTCAAACAAGTCCGCCAGCTTCCCGGCGAGTGGCTGCTCGACGGCGAGATCATCGCAGACGATGGCCACGGTGGCGTCGGGCCGTTCGCCAACGTCCAACGACGCCTCGGCCGCGACGACCCGTCGGCCTCGGTCATCGCGACCTTTCCGGCGCGATTCATTCCGTTCGACCTGCTCTACCGCGACGGCAAGCCACAGATCGACAAGCCTTGCAAAGAGCGGCGATCGAAGCTTCTCGACCTCGTCGCCGGCAGCAACGTTCGACCGCTCGATGCCGTCGATGTGGCCGACGCCGACACGATCTCCGCCGCCTTCGAAGGTGCCCGCGACGCCAAGAACGAAGGCCTCATCCTCAAAGACCCGACTGCCACGTACCTGCCCGGCCGACGTGGGCGAGGGTGGCTGAAACTCAAGACGCACCTGCCAACGCTCGACGTCGTCGTCGTCGCCGCCGAGTACGGCCACGGCAAGCGACGCGACTCGCTCAGCGACTACACCTTCGCTGTCTGGACCGACGACCCCGACGACGACGGCCGACTCGTCACCATCGGAAAGGCCTACAGCGGCGTGACCGACGAGGAGATCGCCAAGCTCACCGAGCTGTTCTTTTCCATCCAGACCAATCGCCGCGGCAAGGTGTTCGACGTTCAGCCGAAAGTCGTCTTCGAGGTCGCTTTCGACGCGATCCAGGAGAGCAAACGGCACAACGGCGGGTTTGCGCTGCGGTTCCCGCGGATCAAGCGCATCCGCTGGGACCGCTCCCCCGAGTCGGCTGACCGGCTGGATCGCGTCCGCGAGATCTTCAGCCACGATCAGAACTTCAACCGCGTCGCCCCCGCAACGCCGGCAACGGATCAGCTGTCGCTGTTCGAGTGACACTCAGCCCGGCCGGCTCACCGCGACCTGCGCCGGACGGATGACGCGGCCGTCGAAGTCGTAGCCCTTTTGCAGCAGCTTGGTCACGACCGGTGCCTCGGGTGCGTCTTCGCGTGGCTCCTGCATCAAAGCCTCATGCCGGTTCGCGTCGAACTCGTCGCCGTCGGCGGGCTCGATCGGAGCAACGCCGTTGTTCTTTAGGA
The DNA here is from genome assembly GCA_038746835.1 of Planctomycetota bacterium. Taxonomy (NCBI): domain Bacteria; kingdom Pseudomonadati; phylum Planctomycetota; species Planctomycetota bacterium. Next base: position 3,347 of record JBCDKH010000146.1, read on the forward strand.
CTTCCAGGAACTGGCTGAGCGTCCCACGCACGCCGCCCAGCACGCTCTGCACGTCGGCCGTGTCGGAAACGTCCAGTGCACGCTCGAGGTTGTCGACGACCGGCAGCAGCTCCCGCATCAGATGCCCGGCGGCGACCTTCAGCCGCTGGTCGGCGTCCTTGGTCAGGCGACGCTGGGCGTTCTGGTAGTCGGCCTGCTGGCGGGCGAGCTTCTCGAAAAGCTGGCGATTCTCCTCGCGCAGCGCCTCGGCCTCGTCGACTGATCCGGCATCGACGGCGTCGCCCTCGACGGCTTCGTCGACGTCGAGGTCTTGCTCCTGAGGCAGCTCGTTCGGTTCGGTCATGGGTGGGCAGTTTTAGGTTCGGGCCTCAGTCGCCGGCGAGCATCGACTTGAGCTTGTCGAGAAAGCCCTTGCGCTGCGGCATCGCCGAGTGGTGATGGTGATCGTCTTCCGTCTCGGCAAACTGGCGTAGGAGGTCCTGCTGCTCTTGCGAGAGCTTCTTGGGAATCTCGACGAGCACCTGAACCATCAGGTCGCCACGCCGGAGTCCGCGAACGTCGGGCAGGCCTTGTCCACGGAGCTTGAAGACCTCGCCGTGCTGCGTTCCCGCGCGGATGTCCAGCGATTCCTGGCCGATGTTGGCACTGTCATCGGGCTTCGCGAGCGTCGGCACGTCAATCGACCCGCCCAGCGCCGCCGTCGTGAAGCTGACAGGCACCTGGCAGACCAGGTCGCGGTCGTGCCGACTGAAGACCGCGTGGTCTCGAACGGCGACGTAGCAGATGAGATCACCGGGCTGGCCGTCGGCTGTCGGAGCAGGCTCGCCTTCACCGGTGAGGCGGACAGCTTGACCTTCGTGCACGCCCGCGGGGATGCGGACCTGAACCGTTCGCTTCACCTGCACGCGCCCAGTCCCTTCACACGTCGGGCAAAGGTCTTCGGGCCTGGGAAGCACGCCGGTTCCGCGGCACGTCGGGCAGGCCGTCACCATGCGGAACATGCCGCCCAATCCCTGCTGGGCGATCCGACCCTGCCCGTTGCAGGTCGCACAAGGCTTGGGCGTTGCACCCTTCTTCAGGCCGCGACCGTCGCAGGTCTCGCAGCGGTCGAGGCGATCGAACTCCAGCGTCTTCTCCGCTCCGGCGGCGACCTCTTCGAGCGTGAGCTCGACCTGTGTCTCCAAATCCGCACCCGGCCGAGGCCCGGCGCGACGCCCGCGTCCGCCACCCATTCCGCCGAAGCCCGGGCCGAAGATGTCTTGGAACATCGAGAAGATGTCGCCGACGTCTGCGTGCCTGAAGTCGTGGGCGGCACCCTGCACGCCGTCATGCCCGAATTGGTCGTAGCGTGCGCGCTTCTCGTCGTCGCTGAGGACTTCGTACGCCTCAGCACACTCGCGGAACTTCGTGTCCGCCTCCGGATCGCCGCCGTTGCGGTCCGGGTGGAACTTCATCGCCAGCTTTCGGTACGACTTCTTGATCTCGACCACGGTCGCCGACCGCTCGACGCCGAGGACTTCGTAGTAGTCGCGTTTGGTGCTGGTGGCGGAGGGCATGGAGAAGTCTGTCAGTTACGTCTTGGATCGGCTCGGCGTGCTAGGGGAGGTCGAGCGCGATCTTGATCGCGTCGTCGATGGCGTTCATGGTGTCAAGATCAAGCTCGCCCATCCGGCGGATCAGGTAGCTCTTCTTAACCGTCAGAACGTTGTCGCAACTCGCGACGCTCGTCTTGCGAAGCCCGTGTCGCTCTGGTGATAGCACGACTTCCGTCTCCCAGCCGCGAATCCTCGTGGTCGTGACGACGAGTGTGACGTTGGTCAGCTTCGCGATCGCCTGATTCCGCGTCACGATGATGGCCGGACGTGTGCCGTAATCAGGAAAGTCACCGAGCCAGACATCGCCGCGTTTCGGATCAATCATCCTTTTGGGTCTGACGGTCAGCGCGGTATCTCGCCTTGACGACCTCCAACGGCTCCCAATCGCTGTAGTCTTCGCCGTCCTCAAGCTCTTCCATCACCGACTTGATCGAAAGACGCTGCCATGCGACCAGGTCTGGATCGTCACGAACTGCCGGCTCTTCATCGAGGATCGTGATGAGCACACGCCGCGAACTCCCGACTGGAAGTGCTTCTTCGGCATCGAGTGTGCCATCCGCGTTGAGCTTGCCTTCGAGCGTGGTCGGCATGCCGTAAGTGTACCTTCTTCTGATGAAATACGGGCAACCGGAGGGATGCCGGGTGCCCGTTATCGTATGAGAAGCCTTAAGCCACCGCGCCGGCAACCGGCGCCAGGTCCTTGTCCTTGCCGGTCTCCTTGACGTCCGTCAGGAGCACGTCGGTCGTGAGCGCAAGGCCAGCGACGCTCGCGGCGTTGAGGAGGGCGGTCTTGACGACCTTGGCCGGGTCGATGACGCCCATCTTGACGAGGTCGCCAAACTTGTCGGTCCGGGCGTTTTAGCCGAAGCTCGGCGTGCTGTTTTCCAGCACCTGGGCCACGACCACCTCGCCGTCCTCGCCGGCGTTGTCGGCGATCTGACGGGCAGGAGCACGCAGGGCTTCGGCGATGATCTCGAAGCCGACACGCTCGTCGCCCTTCTTGGGCTTGGCCTTCTCGACGGCCTCGATCGCACGCAGGAGCGCGACACCGCCGCCAGGAACAATGCCCTCTTCGGCGGCGGCACGCGTGGCGTGCAGCGCGTCGTCGATGAGGTCCTTGCGCTCCTTCATCTCCGTTTCGGTCGCGGCACCGGCCTTCACGACGGCGACGCCGCCGGTGAGCTTGGCCAGACGCTCTTGGAGCTTCTCGCGGTCGTAGTCGCTGGTCGTCGTCTCGATCTGTCGGCGAATCTGGTCGGCACGCGCGGTGACGTCCTTCTTCTTGCCGGCACCTTCGACGACGAGCGTGTTGTCCTTGCCGACGACAATCTTCTTGGCCCGGCCGAGGTGCTCGACCTCAACGTTCTCGAGCTTCACGCCTAGGTCTTCGCTGACGAACGTCCCGCCCGTCAGCACGGCCAGGTCGCCCAGGATCGCCTTGCGACGATCGCCGAAGCCCGGAGCCTTGACGGCACAGACGTTCAGCACGCCGCGAAGCTTGTTGACGACCAAGGCTGCCAAAGCTTCGGAGTCGACGTCCTCTGCGATGATCAGCAGCGGCTTGCCACTGGTGACGATCTTGTTGAGCAGCGGCAGCAGGTCGTTGAGATTGCTGACCTTCTTCTCGTGGATGAGGACGTACGCCTCCTCCAGCTCGGCCTCGAGCGTGTTCGGATTCGTCAGGAAGTACGGCGAGAGGTAGCCCTTGTCGAACTGCATGCCCTCGGTGTACTCGAGCGTGCTTTCGAGGCCCTTGCCCTCGTCGACGGTGATGACGCCTTCCTTGCCGACCTTCTGCATGGCCTCAGCCAACAGGTCGCCGATGCCTTCGTCGCCGTTGGCCGAGATCGTCGCGACCTTGCGGTAGTCGTCGCGGCCCTTGATCGGCTTGGCGAGCGACGTGACGTGCTCGGCGGCGACGTCGGCGGCCTTGAGGATGCCACGCTGCACGCGGACCGGGTTCACGCCGGCCGTCAGGTACCGCAGGCCCTGCTCGAAGATCGCCTCGGCGAGGACCGTCGCGGTCGTCGTGCCGTCACCGGCAACGTCGCCGGTCTTGCTGGCGACGGTGTTGATGAGCTTTGCGCCCATGTTCTCGAAGGGATCGGGCAGCTCGACTTCCTTCGACACGGTCACGCCGTCTTTGGTCACCCGCGGGCCGCCATACGACCGCTGGAAGACGACGTTGCGTCCCTTGGGCCCGAGCGTCGCCTTGACGGCGCGGCTGAGCTTCTGGAGACCCTTGAACACACTCTGACGCGCGTCGGCGTCGAACTTCATTTGCTTGGCAGCCATGTGGTCTTGTGTTTGGTGTACTTGTTACTGGTTACTTGGATCTGAGAGACTTGCTCGCTTCCACGCGACTCGGATTCTGTTCCCAGTCGCTAGTCAACGAGTAACAAGTTCCTACTCGAGCACGCCCAGCAGGTCGCTCTCGCGGAGCAGGACGAACTTCTCGTGGTCGATCTCGACCTCGGTGCCGGAGTACTTGCCGTAGACGACGGTCTCGCCGGTGCTGACGGCCAACGGCGTCCGCTTGCCGTTGTCGCCGAGCTTGCCCGGGCCAACTGCGACGATTTTGCCGCGGGTGGGCTTCTCCTTGGCTGCATCGGGAAGGACGATGCCGCTGGCCGTGGTTTCCTCGGCCTCGAGCTGGCGGACGACAACGCGATCGTTAAGTGGGTTCAAAATGGGCATGTTAGGTGGTAACGGTCAGGTGATCTGGCTGAGGCGGACTGCTCATGCGCTTTATGATCGGCCTCAAGCTTCGCTTGGTTCGCAATGCAGTGGAGGCCCATGATCATGAGCGACGCCTCGTCCATGGCTTTCTCGTTCGGAAATTGCTCAGTCAAGTCCTCGGCGACGCGGACACATTCGAATCCCGCATCATCTCGGCCCAATGCTTGCCAACAGTGGAGTGATTGGAAAACTCCTTCGTGAATCCCGCGGATATTCAAAGCATCATCGTCGTTGATCACCGTCTCCTTGCATGTCTCGTCGAGGCTGACGAAGCCCGGGCTCGACGGCCACCCGGCAGGACAAGCACTGTCTTCGTCGCGGCACTCATTGGTGTAGACGGTCATATCAATATCCTTAGAACGGGCTCCGTCTTTCGATTCTCCTAATCAGAGATTTTCGTCATCTTCTGGGTAGTGATCTTGCTTCCACGCTGGCGCAACATTAAGTTCTTCTTTGTAGTCCATAAGGGCTGTTGTAATTTTGTGGCCAATTTCCCAAAAACGACGGTGATCGGCAGTTCCGTGGTCCAGAGATTTGATCTTTCCTTCGCACAGAACGACGTCTAATGCCTTGTGAAGCGAAGAGCGACGTGCTTCGGACTTGGCCTCGTAACGCATAGCGAGATCGTACATCTTGCCAGCCGCCCAAATCCTGCGTTGAGCACTTGCCCCGACTTCGTTGAACTGATGCATTAAAGCAATTTTAAGCAAGCCAATCATCTTTCTTCGAATCCGCGTGGTCGTAGTCTAGAAGTCCATGTCGTTCATGCCCTCGTGGTCATGATCGTGATCGTCGCCGCCGGACTTGGGGGCTTCGACGACGATGCAGTCGGTGGTCAGGAGCAGGCTGGCGACCTCGGCAGCGTTCTGGAGGGCGGAGCGCTCGACCTTGGTGGGCGTCAGGACGCCGGCGGCGACGAGGTCGGTGTACTCGCCGGTGAGGGCGTTGAAGCCCTTGCCGTCGGACTCCATGATCTGGCGAACGACGACGCTGCCGGAGTGGCCGGCGTTGGTGGCGATCTGCTTGGTCGGGGCCATCAGGGCTTGCCGCACGATCTTCACGCCGACCAGCTCGTCGCCGGTGAGCTTGAGCTTGCTACCGCCGTTGAGGGCGTGCATGGCCTTGATGAGCGAGGTGCCGCCGCCGGGCAGAACGCCCTCTTCGATCGCGGCGCGAGTCGCGTGGAGCGCGTCCTCGATGCGGGACTTCTTCTCCTTGAGCTCCGCTTCGGTGGCGGCGCCGACGTTGACCTGTGCCACGCCACCGGACAGCTTCGCCAGACGCTCCTGGAGCTTCTCGACGTCGTAGTCGCTGGTGGTCGTGGCGATCTCATCGCGAATCTGGACGATGCGGGCCTGAATGTCCTCGGCCTCGCCGGCACCTTCGATGATCGTTGTGTTGTCGTTGTCGATGCGGACCTTCTTCGCCAGGCCGAGGTCGGACAGCTCGACCTTCTCGACGTCGTAGCCAAGGTCCTTCATGACGGGCTTGGCACCGGTCAGGACGGCGATGTCGTTGAGCATCGCCTTGCGACGGTCGCCGTAACCCGGAGCCTTGACGGCCGCGACGTTGAGGATGCCGCGAAGCTTGTTGACGACGAGCGTGGAGAGCGCCTCGCCGTCGACGTCCTCAGCGATGATGAGCAGAGGACGCTTTTTCTCCTGAATCTTCTCGAGCAGCGGCAACAGCTTGGCGGCGGAGCTGATCTTCTCCTCATGGATGAGGATGAAGGGCTTGTCCAGCTCGACGGTCATC
>JBCDKH010000147.1 GCA_038746835.1 Planctomycetota bacterium
GCGAACGCGAGATCATCAAGCTCCGCTACGGCATCGGCGACGGCTACACCTACACGCTCGAAGAGGTCGGCCGCATCTTCAAGGTCACCCGCGAACGCGTCCGCCAGGTCGAGGCCAAGGCGATCCGCAAGCTCCAGCACCCGGTCCGCAGCCGCAAGCTCGAAGGCTTCATGGCCGGCGAAGGCTGATCTCGGAACGCGTGCCTCCGTCATCCTGAGCGAGCGCAGCGAGTCGAAGGACCTCGCCTGTGCTCGGGTTGAGAGAGGCGACGAGCGATCTGCGTGAGCGTCTTGCAGCAGCAGCAGCAGCCCGGCATCATCGCCGCGATGATCACAGAACGCTGGCCGGTCAAGCCGATCGCGAACCTCCTCGAGGAGTTCCAGAACTTCGCCGTCAAGGGCAACGTCGTCGACCTTGCGGTCGGCGTCATCATCGGCGCGGCCTTCGGAGCGGTCGTGACGAGCCTCGTCGAAAACGTCCTGATGCCGCCACTCGGCTACGTCATCGGCGGTGTGGACTTCAGCGAGCTGGCGATTCCGGTTGCCGACAAGTCGCCCGAACGCGTCGCCGAACTGAGTGAAGAACTTGCCAAAATCAAGGCAAACGAGATCCCCGGCGACGTCAAGGCAGCGGAAGCCGCACTCCAGGCGGCCGAGCAAGGAGTGAGCATCAAGATCGGCCTGTTCATCAACGCCTGCATCCGCTTCCTCATCCAGGCGATGGCCGTCTTCCTCGTCGTCCGCACGATGAACCGTCTGCTCCGCGAAAAGGAAGAAGCCGCCAAGCAGCCCGGCCTGGAACAGAAGCCCGCCCTCTCGACGCAGGAACGCCTGCTCACCGACATCCGCGATCTCCTGGCGAGCGGCACACAACCCGAGCCCGCCAAGCCAGCGCCCGAGCCGCAGACCTCGTGATCGTGACGCTGCGTCTCGGCAGGCGCATGCCTCGGATTTTCATTGAGTGGACGCTTCTCGATCGGTACGTTCTTCGCCAACCGCCGCGCGAAGACGTCCACCTGGGAGACTGCCCATGCCCTGCCGTTCGACCCTTTGTTTCGCCCTGCTCGTTGCCGCTCCGGCGTCGGCCCAGTTCGTCACCGGCGTGACTCGTCCGTTCTTCCCTGGAAGCCCGGACGACAACACCGTCGACGCCTTCCTCGTCGACAACGCCACCGGCCAGTCGACGTTCCTTTTCAATCCCGACACGCTGCCAAGCACCGCGCCCGGCTTCACGGGCCTTGCCGCAAATGACCCGGCCGGCCTGATCTACGGCAGCACCCGCAACGGTCCCGACGACGACCTCTACGTCTTCGACTACGCCACCTTCACCCCGACGCTCATCGGCGAGGTCTTCATCAACGACGCGGGCACCATCAACAGCATTAGCCTCTCCGGGCTCGCCTACGACTCCACACGCGACGTGCTCTACGGCGTCCGCAGCCTCGGCGGAAGCACCGGACCCGAGGGCCTTTACTCCATCGACACCACCACCGCCGAGGCAAAGCTCGTCCTCGAGCTGGACGACGGCACCTTCGACTTCCAGGTCGACGGCATCGACTACGACCCCGTCACTGACCTCCTCTACGTCGCCGACGACGACACCAGCGGCCCGGGCGGTTCGGGCATCTTCAGCTTCGACCCGGCCAACCCAGGAGCAGGCCTGACGTTCGTCACCTCGTACGAGTCGCCCATCAACGACGTCGACGGCCTAGGCGCGGGCGATGGCAAGCTCTTCCTGCTCAGCGACTCGCCCGAAGGCAACGGCGGCAACCACTACGTCTACGACATCGCCACCGACACCTTCGACATCCTCGCGCCAACGCCTTACGACCCGCGCGACATCTCCAACATCGGCCCGCTCAACCCATCCGGCGCCGGCGCCTTCGCCCCGGGCCTGATCCCAGAACCAACCACCGCCACCCTCCTCGCCCTCGGCAGCCTCGCCCTGCTTCGTCGGCGGCATTGATCTGTCAGCCCGCGAAACGCTCGCTGATCCAGTCGGCGATCTGCGTCATCGTCGCCTCGTCGAAGGTCACGTCGATACGGCCGTACTCATTCGGCAGGCCGGTTGTTGCCGGTTGGAAGAGATGGTTCACACTTGGCACGACGACGATCGTCGCGTCGTCGTTGCGCGACAGCAGCTCTTCCAGCACGGGTTGGCTTTGCTCGGCGGACACTTGCAGGTCCTTCTCGCCGAGCAACGCGAGGAACGGCACCCGCGTTTGGCGAATGTCGTCGGCCGGGTCGTGTTGCAGGAAGCCCAGGAGCCAAGGCTGCGTCGCCTGTTCGACCGTCGCAGCGATAGCCGGCTGAAGCTGCGGCGGAATCGCAGTGCCATCCGGCAGGCCGACCTGACGACGCACGAGCGCGGCCACCAGCTCGGTCAGCTCGTCACGCGGTGCCTCGTCGACGGCCGCCTGAAAGGCCTCCCGCGCGGCCTTGCCGACGGCGTTCGCCTGGTCCTGCGTCGCACCTGCCGCAAGGAACAAATCGACGTTCTGGCGTGCCAGCACGTCGAGCCCCGTCAGCGCGGGACCCGCGAGCGTGATGACGAACGCGATGCCGTCGTCCTCGGCAGCGATCATCGGGGCGACGTAGCCGCCTTCGCTGTGGCCGATGAGACCGACGACGCTCGTCTTGTCGTGCTTCCTCAGCCAGTCCGCAGCGGCCGCGGCATCGTCGGCAAAGTCGCGTGTGGTCGCCGACGCGAAGTCGCCGGTGCTTTGTCCGAAACCGCGATCGTCGTAGCGCAGGACGACGATGCCCGCCCGCGTCAGCCGGTCGGCCAGAACGAGAAACGGCTTGTGCCCTGCGATCTCCTCATCGCGATTCTGAGGCCCACTGCCCGTGATCAGCACCGCCGCCGGGAACGGACCTTCTCCAGGGGGAATCGTCACCGTCCCGGCCAGCGTCACGCCCTCTGCCGTGCTCTCGATCATCACGTCGAACGCCTCGTAAGGCAGCTCACCCGTCGGCTCCTGCGGCCGAGCAGAAGACAATGCAGCTTGGGTGAGAAGCAGCAGAATGGTCAACAAGCGATTCATACCGATCGCCACCCACTTCGACGCGATGCGTTGCGTCGGCGAGTCGCAATCGACAGCGCGCTCCGCTCACGGTCGGCCGTAGCCGGTCGGGGGTTGGCCGAAGCGCTGACGAAACCGCCGGCTGAAGTGCGGCGGATCGTGGAAGCCGCAGGCGACGGAGACTTCCTTCACCGAGAGCCCGCTTGTCGCCAGCAGATGGGCGGCGTGCTGGAGACGAAGTTCCTCAGCGTGCCTGGCCGGTGAGACGCCGAGCGACTCGCGAAAAAGCTTCGTCAATCTCGGCGTGCTAACGCATGCGACGTCGGCAAGCTCGTCCACACTCACGCGGCGATCGAGGTTCTGGCGCGCAAACTCCGACGCTGCACGCACACGCGGGTCGACGCGTCGCCCGGCACCGGCCTGCGTGGAGCACCAGAGCAACGACGCCTCGATCGCATTGGTCGCCAGTCGATCGGCCCCTGGCAGTGGGGACTGCGACAGCTCGCTCGCGCGACCGAGTGCGGAACTCGCTTCGGCAAACGCCCGCGCATCGGTCAGCCGCGTGACCGCCAAGCCGTCCAGCGGATTCGACCACACGAGCCACGACCACCAGTCCGCCCGCGGCATGACGTGGGCGAATCGAAAACGCCAAGTCCCAGTCGACGGGCAGGTGCGATAGTCCTGCGGCGAATCCGGCAGCCAGACGGCGGCCTCACCGGCCGAGACGCGATGGGTCGCATCGCCGACGCGAAAGACGCCGGCACCTGATTCGACGACGAAAAGCAGCACATCTTCCCTCCCACCACGGACCGTTCCGTAGCGTGGGCCGCAGTCGAAGTACCCGACAATCGGCAGCGGGTGCCTCGCGACAGAACCGCCAACGCTGTGGGCATTCACACGCGTGGGACGATCTGCCATGATCGAAACGTACAAGCCTTCGATCGATCGATCCATTTCCGCTGCGGCCGATTGTCGCTTACGTTTTCGGAATGACCGCCCTCCTCGATCAGACGGCCGAAAACGAGACGCCCTTCCAGACACGCGACGGTGTCGAGGGACTCGCCCTGCATCCCGACGCCCGCATCGTCGAGCTCTCGTCGCCGCCGACGGCATCGGAGTTGGACGACTTCACCATCAGTGGCGTCGGCATCGCGCGATCCCTGCTCTCTGGTGACGAGATCGCTGAAGTTCGCGACGTCTTCCAGGCCGCCGGAGACCAAGGTCCGCAGGAAGGCGTGAGCGATCCGAAAATGCTCGACGAGAACGACGCCGGCCGCGACGCCATGCTCCGCCGATTCCCGCGGATGCTTCAGCCGCACCGCAAGGCCGACAGCGACTTCGGGCGACTCGCACTGCACTGGATGCTCGAAGACCGCATCACGCGCGTCATCCGAGGCCTCTACGACGAAGAGCCGATCGCCGCACAGAGCATGTACTACTTCAAGGGCCCGGGCGCTCGCGGGCAGTCGCTGCATCAAGACAACTTCTTCCTCGCGGTCCGCCCCGGCACGTGCATCGCCGCGTGGATTGCCGTCGACGACTGCGACGAGGAGAACGGCGCGATGGCCGTCGTGCCCGGCAGCGGCGACTGGGACCTCATCTGCAACGGAAGCTCAAGCAGTACGGAAAACGCCGACGAGTTCTGGGGCGACAGCTCGCTCGACCTGCCCCCCGGCGTCGAGCCGGAAGTCGCCAGGATGAAGGCGGGCGACGTGCTCTTCTTCAACGGCAGTCTCGTCCACGGCAGCTACCGCAACCGCTCGGCCGACCGGTTCCGCCGGTCGCTCATCTTCCACTACGCACCAAAGAGCTGCAGGCAAATCAGCGACTTCTACCACCCGGTCCTGGCACTCGACGGCACGCCGCAGACACGCGAGTCCGCCATTGCCGGTGGTCCCTGCGGCAGCAGTGCTCAGACCGTCATGATGGGCTAGACCGCCGTCGGAACGTACGGCTCTTCGATCACCTCGACGCCGTCGCGACCCGTCGCGTAGCACTGGCCGAAGCGGTTGGCGAGGAAGTCTTCGAGCGCGATCTCTTCCTGCTTCACAAAGCCCTTCTTCGTCGCCAGCTTGTCTTCGCGAATGAGGTCGAGCACGGCACAGATCGCCGAGGCCGTCGTGATCTGGATGCCGGAGAGGTCGAGGCCGCGGAAGTCGCCGTGGTAGACCTTGCGGGCGTCGGTCATCTGCATGAGCTGCCCGTCGATCTCGCCGATAGCGGTGCAGAAGATGAGCACGACGTCCTGCGGCGTCATCGGAATCGCGCGCTCGAGCATCGTCTTGAGGTCGTCGCGGTGCTCGTTCATCCGCAGATCGAACATGAGAAACTTCACGAGGTCACGGTGGCCTCGGTAGCGGATGGTCTTGTAGTCGAGCTTGCGGGCCTTGCCGGCGAGGGTCTCCGCGAGCGTGCCGACGCCGCCGGACGTGTTGAACGCCTCGTACATCACGCCGTCCAGGCTGAACTGCTCGTAGCCCTCCAGCGGCAGGACGTCGATCTTCTGGCCTTCGATGACGGCCTCGCAGGGGTTGCCGTACTCGTTGATGAGGCCGTCGGTGGACCAGGTGAGGTTGTATTTCAGCTCGTTCGTCGGGAAGATCGGCAAGGCTCCGACGCGCAGGTGGAGGCGATCCAGCCGCGTGAAGTGCTTGGCGAGGTCGTTGGCGGCGATGGAGACGAAGCCCGGTGCCAGGCCGCACTGCGGGATGAAGCGTTGGCCGTCCTTCGCGTTCGCGGCGATGTCACGGACCTTCTTGGTGGTGACGACGTCTTCGGTCAGATCGAGGTAGTCCGCCCCGGCGTTGAGCGCTGCCGTCGCGATGGCGGGGTTGGCGTCGAAGCTGACGGCGGAGAGGACACTGTGGCGATCCTTCGTCACTTCCGCGAGCTTGTCGGCATCGGTGACGGGCATCTCGACGGGCTCCACGCCGTTCGGCAGTCGGCTGAGCGCGTCGGCGGAGACGTCGGCGACGCGGACGTGGTAGTCGCCGGTATCTTGCAGGAGTTTCGCGATGGCAGACCCGATTTTCCCAGCGCCGACGAGCAGGACGTTGTGCATGGGGCACGGTAGCGACGCAACTCAGGTAGCCGCGGGCTGACGGCCGTCGGGCTCGAGCGTGCGACCGGCTCCGCTTTCAGACCTGCGGGACTTAGACCGCGGCTTGCGGTGTTTCTGGTACGATTGCCCCATGACCGCCACTGCCGCCAAGACCAACGCCCCCACCCCAGACGCCACCGCCGCGCTGACCGCCTTCCACTGGGAACCGCAACCGAAGGCGGCGGCGTTCGTGCAGAAGGTGGTCGACGATATCCTGGAGAAGCTGCCGGAGGCGAAGGCCTTCGCGGATCGGCTGTATCGGGAGACGGGAAATCGGTTTGCTGATCTTGTCTGTGAGATCGAGTTGGCGAGCCGCGGTCCGATGCTCGCCGAAGCTCTGGAAGCTGGATGGGAGGACGGAGATGAAAAGAACCTGCTTCGGAATCCGAGCGGCATGTTTCCGTTGATCACGCTCGACCATCCCAATGAAGATGCTGCGAGTGCCCTAGCAGTGCGACTGAAAGTCGAAAGCATCATCGACTTCGCAGCGGCAAATGGACTGCAACTCGACGAGTCGGCTGAAGAGAGTTTTGTCTCTGAGTCCGTTCGATCGTCTACAGCCTTCGGAGACGAAAGTCAGATTGAATTTGGCAAAGCGAACGGTCCCTTCGTTGACTTCGTCGAACGGCACGGCGTCGCAAGCACGCTACAGGCTAGCGATTTGAGCGATCCTGGTGCAATGGCCTTGGATGTCGCTCGATTCAGCGAAGCCTTCAGACTTCGCAACCGAAGAGAAGAGACAAAATCCTGGCTAGCGTTTCGCCATCTCTCGAATCTCATCGACGATGCGATCGGCCTCATTGGCCGCGACCGCGCATGCGACCTCTTCTTCGCCGCCGAGCGGGAGTATTGGCAACGCCGCAACACCGCCGCGCAGTTCCAAAAGGCCCGGCAGGACAAGCTCGGCATCGGGTGGGCCAACCACGATCACCACACCTACCGCTCGTCCCGCCGGCACTTTCACAAACTCGTCGGCCTCTGGGAGAAGCTCGGCTTCGAGTGCCGCGAGCGGTTCTATCCCGGTCCCGAGGCCGGCTGGGGCGCTCAGGTTATGGAGCAGCCGGTCTGCGGCATCGTGACGTTCAACGACGTCGACATCTCCGAGGCCGAGATGCTCACCGACTTCGCCCACGAGCCGATGCAGGACCGCACCGCCGAGGAAGGCGGCCTCGCGACCGTCGGCCTGTGGTGCGCGCTTCACGGCGAGAGCATCCTGCAGGCGGGCATGCATCACCTCGAATGCACCTTCGACTTCGCCGCCCTCGAAGAGCAGATGAAGACCGAGGCCGGGATCGAGACGATGCCGAAGTTCACCGACTTCCCGCATCTCAAGCAGGCTTTCACCAAGGGCGAGCGGTGGCAGGTCGACCCGAAGCGCGTCGACGCGATCCTTGAGAAAGGACTGATCACCGAGCACCAGGCCAAGGAGTTCAAGAAGCACGGCGCCATCGGTAGCCACCTCGAAAACCTCGAACGCAACGACGGCTTCAAGGGCTTCAACCAGACCGGCGTCACCGACATCATCAAGCGGACCGACCCGCGATTTGCGAAGTAAGCCCCGCCGTCATCCCGAGCGCAGCCGAGGGACCTCGCAGCGGTTCTGCGTAGTCTTAAAAACGAGGTCCTTCGACTCGCTGCGCTCGCTCAGGATGACCGAGGCGCGAGCGTCACCGCGCTGCGGTCGGCATCAGCGCCACCCGTCCAGGGACGATCACGAGCATCATCTCCCCATCGCGATCGGGCAGACGCAGCAGCTGATTTCCGAGCGACGTCGGCAGCGACGCCTCGGGGGACGCTGCGATCAGCAGAAAACGCCCGTCCGGCACGTCAACCGTAAAGCCCGCACCGGCCAGCGATTCGTCGACGACCTGCGTCATCGTCCGGTCCAGTCCCGTCGGCAAAAACGTCGTCCGGCCGACGCGCGTCTCGACCCGCGGGACGAACGTCATCCGTGTCGCGTCGGCCTGGGCTGTCGGGGCGGTGGAATAGGTGACGCCGAGCGTCGGTAGCGACGGGCCGAACGTCCGGCCGGACAGACCATCGCCGTTGTGCCAAAAGAGCGTCAGCGACTCGCGTGGCCGGGCGATGTCGTCGGGCACGTTCAACGTGAACGCCTGCGGCCCGGGCCCAGCCGCGACGACCGCACGCGTCGTCATCATCTCCGCCCCGGCCAGGTCGATGACGGCCGGCAGGTCGCTCATGCGACCCATGCCGACACGCAGACCATTGGCAAACAAACGATCGCGCAGCTCGCCTCCGATGGCCGAATCGTCGACGTAGCCCATCGCCGCCTCGCCGCCGTCGAGGGCGACGGGCAAGCGGTGGATGCGCAGCAGGCGACGCCCCTCCGGCGTGACGACCGGATCGACCGACGCCGTCTCGCTCTGCTGCGTCGAGGGCTCGGGCGGCGGCGCCGGGTCTTGGCACCCGACGACAAAAAGGATTCCCAGGCAAATGAGCCTCATGCGGCCACCCTCGGCCGGAGGAACCCGAGGTGGTGTCCGGCGTGGCTCAGGTGGACGCGGTGCCACATCTCCGGCGACAGCCTGCCGAACAACGCGCTCTTGGCAAACGGCCCACCTGCCGCCAGCCGCTCGTCGAATCGCCGGCAGCTCTCCGCGTAGGCCTCGACGGCCTTGGCGTCGTCGACGGCGTCGACGGGCTTGAGCTTCGGAGCCGTCGGCAGGCCGGCGGGCATGGGCTTGCTCATCGTCTTGTCGTTGATGAACAGTCGCCGCAATCCTGCCGAGATCGGCCAAGGCACCTTGAGCATCGGGAAGCCGTCGAGCGAGAAGTCAGTGAACGTCGCCATGTGCCAGCAGTTCTGCCCAAGCGACCAATTGCCCGTGGGCTCGTAGCCGTTGGCCAGAAGCGACCGCGCGTGCTCGACCGCCTGATCGAGCGTCTCGAACTGCAGCGTCGGCGTCGAGTCGGACATGCACGAAGCGTAAGGACTCGCTCGCACGCTCGGCTTGCACTGCGATTAACGCGGACAGAGTTCTGCGAACAGTCGGGCATCCGACTGGTCGATTGGATAACGATGACGCAAGGTAGCCGTGGGCTTACAGCCCGCGGTTTCTCACGCGCGACCCATGTAGTGTTCCCAGCCACGACCGCGGGCTGTAAGCCCGCGGCTACCGGTCGTGTGTCGTACTCACAAGTCAATGGTCGGGCTAGTCCAGCGAGTCTGTTTCCTTTTCAGAAGATGAAGCGCGCCGAAAGCGACGGCGGCCCGTGCCGCCCTTGCGGCTACAACC
>JBCDKH010000148.1 GCA_038746835.1 Planctomycetota bacterium
GGCACGACGCGCAGTGACTGCCGCGGCGTGCTCGGCGTCGACAACTCGCCCCAGCGGACATCGGTCTTGAGGCCGTGCTCCTGCGGCACGATGTACGGCACGTACTCGTCGGTCACGCTCGACGTCCACAGGCCGAGCTCCTTGCCGGTCTTGCGGTCCGGATACGACTCGCCGGGACCGCGGCCGTACCAGCGGAGCCGCTCGAACGCGCCCGGCATCGTAAAGAGCACGCCGAGCCTCGGCAGGTCCGCAAGCGGCTCGTCGACTTCGAACGCAAAGTCACAGTGCAGCCGACCCGACGGATCGAGGTGGTAGGCCTGTCGATGCGTGATGCCCGCGTCGTCGCCGCGACCGACGAACGTCCAGCGATGGGCCAAGCTGATCACGACGGAGCCGTCGCGACGCTGGACGATCTTGGCCGGTTCAGCGTGGGCGAGTCGCGGCTTGTCGAGTTTCACGTTGCACCATCGACCGAGCGGCTTCCATTCGGCGCGCCACTGCTCGGGCTTGCCCTTGACGCCGTCGTTGCTGGTCGGGCCACGCCACAGGTTGAGCCGCGGACCGTCGAGAAGCAGCGGTTGGTCGCCGAGGGTCATGCCCGTCACGACGCCCTTCTTGCGGCTGACCGTCACGCCGAGCCCGCTGGCCGGACTGGTCGCGACAACCTTCGACGCCGACTCCGTCACCTCGACTCGCTGCGACGAGCGCGGCGGCGTTGGCGCCTTGATCGCCTCGGCGAGGACGAACTGTTCCCAGGCCAGCCGCTGTCCCTTGCCGCACCACGACGTCTTCCCAGCCGTCGCCGCCTCGACCGTCAGAATCGCCTCACCCACGGGCAACGTGCCCGGATCGAACGGCAGCGGGAGCGTCGTCGACTTCTGCGGTTCGATCGAGTCGACCGCGAGCACGCCCTTCTTCCACGCCCGGCCAGCGACCTCGACGCGCCAGGTGAACGCGAGCCAATCGGTCGTGACGAAGTACTGCTTGCTGGTCACCCGCAGCTTGCTCTTGCCGACGCGCTCGAAGCCGATCGGCTGTTGGACCTTGAGACAGTCCGCCATCGCCGGGTGCGGCGTGCGATCGGGGCCGACGAGTCCGTCACAGACAAACTCGGCATCGTGGATCTTCTCGCCGAAGTCACCGCCGTATGCCCAGTACTCGACGCCGTCGTCGTTGGTCTGCTTGAGTCCGTGGTCGACCCATTCCCAGATGAAGCCGCCCTGCAGGCCGTCGTACGTTTCGAAGGCGTCCCAGTAGTCCTGGAGGTTGCCGTTGGAGTTGCCCATCGCGTGCTGGTACTCGCACAGGATCAGCGGGCGCGGGTCGGTGTCGCGTTGGGACCAGGCGATGCAGTCGTCGACGTGCATGTACATTGGGCAGTAGAGGTCGCTGGCGTGCAGGCCATGCGGCTCGCCTGCGTTGCCACGCTGGCCCCAGCCGAGTCGGATCGCGCCCTCGTAGTGCAGGATGCGGCTCGGGTCGTAGTCGCGAACCCACTGTGCCGCCTCGACGTGGTTGTCGCCGAAGCCGGCCTCGTTGCCGAGCGACCAGGCGATGACGCACGCGTGGTTCTTGGTCCGCTTGACCATGTTTTGCACGCGATCCATCCACGCCGATCGCCACCGCGGATCGCGGCAGAGCGTCGCGTAGTTGTCGTGCGACTCGAGGTTCGCCTCGTCGATCACGTAGAGCCCGTACTCGTCGCACAGCTCGTACCAGCGGCGATCGTTCGGATAGTGGCTGTTGCGAACGGCATTGAAGTTGTGTCGCTTCATCAGCTCGATATCACGGATCATCGACTCGGTCGTGAGCGCTTTGCCCGTCGTGTCGTCGTGCTCGTGCCGGTTGACGCCGCGCATCATGACGGGCTGGCCGTTGATCAGCAGCTTGCGATGGGCAAGCTCGACGCGGCGAAAGCCGACGCGGAGGCTCGTGTGCTCGATCGCCTTGGCCTTTGGCTTGCCCCGGCCGTCGTCTTCGTGCAGCGACAGCAACAGCGTGTAGAGCGTCGGCGACTCGGCCGACCAGGCGTCGACCTTCCGCATGTCGGCCGACAGCGTCGCGACATTGTGATGCCGGCCGAACTCGGCATCGATCGGCCGGTCCGCCTTCAGCTTGCGAACCCCTTTGCCGCGACTGTCGAGCAAGACGCCCGCGACGTGATACGTCTTGTCCGGCGGACTGGTGAAGCCGAGCGTGACCCGCGCTTCCAGCCGGCTAGACGCGTTGTCAGTGTTGAGATGCCCGACGGCGAAGACGTCGTCGATCCGCGCCTCTGCCTGGCTGTAGAGAAACGTCTCGCGAAAGAGCCCGCCGAGCCACCACTGGTCCTGGTCTTCGACGTACGACGCGTCCGACCACTGGATGACCGCGACCGTCATCTGGTTGCGACCGACATTCACGTGCGACGTCACGTCGAACTCGCTCGGCAAGCGGCTGTCCTTGCTCATGCCGACGAACGTGCCGTTGACCCAAACGCACACGACGCTCTCTGCCCCGCCGAGGTGGAGCACCGTGCGCCTGCCTTTCCAGGCCTTGGGCACATCGAACGTCCGCCGGTAGACGCCGGTAGGGTTGTCCTCCGGCACGTGCGGCGGGTTGTTGGCCCACGGCATTTGGACGTTCGTGTAGATCGGCTTCGAGTAGCCGTGCTGCGTCCAGTTCGACGGCACGGGAATCGTCTTCCACCGGCCGTCCTTGGCGTCGGTCGCGGCGACCTTGGCCGGGACGGCGTCGGGCCGGTCGAAAAGCTGGAACTTCCAGTCGCCGTCGAGGGGCAAGACCCAGCCACTCGCCACCGGCTCGCGCCGCCTCGCCGCTGCGGCCGAGGGATAAGGGATGACCGGACTTCGCCCCGGCAGGCGATGGATGTGGGTCAGCTCCGGCAGCTCCCAAAACCGCGGCAGGCCGGCAAACAAAGACAATTCAGGCATGCCCGCGACTATGGAGCAGCGACCCGGCCGATGCAAATGCGGTTGATTTCGCCAAAAACGCGGCCGGACACGCGGGCCACGATCCGCTGATACACCCGGCAGGGCTCGAACCTGCAACCTTCGGTTCCGTAGACCGACGCTCTATCCAATTGAGCTACGGGTGCGTTGTCGCCCGCGGTGGCGGGCCTGCAGTATTGGTCGGCCGGCAGGCCGGGTCAACGGCGAGGCGTCACAAGTCGCGGCGTCCAAAGACCCAGCAGGCGATCGCCAGCAGCACACCCTGGAAGCAGAAGCTCGTGCCGAATGTCCACGCAAACGAGCGGCTGTAGTAGCGATCCACAGCATCGGTCGCACCACGTTGTTGGGCTCTTTGTGCTTCGAGGAATCGATTGGCGTCTTCTTCGTCCTCAAAATTGCGCCGGCCGACACGCTCCCGTAGCCGGCGATCCGCATCGGCTTCCTGCTGTTCTTCGAATCGCTCCAGCTCGGTTGCGTTGCTCAGTACCTTCTGCAACTCCCCGATTGTTTCTCCCGTCTTTGGCATCGGAAGCTTGATGGCGATCATCACGTCGTGCACCCGCTTGATCGTCGGAACCGCTGCCTCCGCGGCTTCAAGGTTGTCTCTCGCATTCTCAAGATTTCCGGCGGCCGTTTCTCTTGCGACGGCGCTGCCATTCTCCTCGAAGCGACGAGCAATTGACTCCGCAGCGCTGACCTCGCGTTCCCTTCGCTCGACTTCCGACTCCGCTTGCTCCAAAAAGATGAGCGTTGAGAACTCTGCCCAATCAGCCGCCCAGATGAACATCCAGAACAGAATTGTCACCAGAATGGCTGTGACGCCACTGCCCGTCAGAAGTCCGACAAGGGAACTGACGCAGAAGAGAAAGCTGAAGAACACCGTGACATAAACCACCGCCCAGAGCAGTCCCGGAAGAAACACTCCTGCTCTGAACCCGAAGACTGCCATCGCCGCGATGCTGAAGCAGGCTGCCTGCAGAGCCACGAAGAGAAGGCCCGTCGCGTAGCGGGTTAGGAACAGGCGAACCCGGCCCATCGGACGCGAGAGGTACAGGTCTACCGAGCCCTCGTCGACGAGTGCGGGGACGAGCGACGCCGTCGAAATGACGGCCAGAAGGTTTGCCGCGTAGGCAAGCCAGATTGAGATGCCGAATTGGGTGAAGACGAGGATGTAGAACTCCTCAGGTGGCAGCACCGTGCTGTTCCACACGGGGTTCTCCCACGTACCGAAACCCGGAAAGCTCAGGCCCTCTTCGCTGATTCCGATGTAGCCACAGAGCAAAGCGACAAGCGTCGACAGGGCGAGCGAAATCCAGAAGAGCTTCGCTGAGCGAAGACGCCGCAGTGCGTCGACGCTCAGCGCAGCTGTCTGGCGTGCTGAAATCGTCATGTTCATGAAGGCCGCCCCTCTTCTGACGCCGACGCGATCTGGGTGGCTGGACTCGTCATTCCCTCGCTTGCTCGAACAGCCTCCACAAACAAATCCTCCAACGACGGCCGGACGGGGCGGAAGGCGGTGATGGCGACGTCGGACTGACGCAGGAGGTCCAGCACAACGAGGGCCGCGTCGGCCTCGCCGGTTTGGATGTCGAGCGACGTGTCGTCGGGACGCTTCACGACCAAGCCCGTGTCGAGCGTGGCCTGGTGGTCGACGATCGTCGTCCCGAGGGCTTGTTCGACTTTGCTGACGGGCACGCCGGCGGGCAGTTCGATGCGGTACGACGCCCGGCCTGCCGCGAGGTCTGAAGGCGTGCCGGCCTTGGCGACGTGGCCCTGCACCATCACGGCACAGCGGTCGCAGACCAACTCCAGCTCGCCCAGCAAGTGGCTGTTGAGCATCACGCACGTGCCCTTTTCGCGGGCTTCGACCAGGACGTCGCGGATGAGCTTGCGGGCGATCGGGTCGACGCCGTCGGTGGGCTCGTCGAGAATCAGAATCTTCGGCGGCCCGTCGGGCGGACCGGCAGCCAACGCCTGGGCGAGTCCGACGCGTTGCCGCATGCCCTTCGAGTAGCCGCCGACGGCACGATCCGCGGCGTCGGTGAGTTCGACGCGATCGAGCAGCTTGTCACACTGCTTCCGCGCCTCGGCCTTGGTCAGCCCGCCGAGCCGCGAGAAAAACTCGACGACCTGTCGGCCGGTGAGGTACTTGGGGAACTTGGCCTGTTCTGGCAGATAGCCGATCTGGCGCCGTACGCCCGGATCGCGTCGGTGCTTGCCGAGGAGACGAATCGTCCCGCCACCCGGCCGGACGAGGCCGAGGATGGACTTGACCATCGTGCTCTTGCCCGCGCCGTTGGGCCCGAGCAGGCCGAAGATTTCGCCGGGAAACGCGGTGAGCGTGGCGGTGCGGAGGGCGTGGACGGGCTTTCTGCCGACGACGCGTGCCGGGAGAGACGGCTTGAACGTCTTGGTCAGCCCTTGCACGTCGATCGCGGCGTCCACGGGCGACAGCATGGCAAGACCGCGCGAAAGTTGCACATCTTGAAAACGTCGGAGATCGCGAAGTCGCAAAGGCGCGAAGACGAACGCGAAGGATCAGAGGGGAAGGGTGCTGAGCAGTTTTCCCCAAAAACAACCTTCGCGTCACTCTTCTTGTCTTCGCGTCTTCGCGATCTCTGAGGCGGATACCTACTCGACGCCACTGCCCGCCGGGACCTTCGACTCGCTGGCGTCGCGGAAGACGGCGGGTTTGCGGGTGGCGTGGCGAGCGACGGCACGGCCGTGCCCGTTGCCGTTCTCGTGGCCGTTGGCAGGCGTGATGAGGCGGGCGACGCGCGGCTGGGTGACGGGCATGCGGACGTCGCCGGTGCCGTAGATGCGACGCCGCGCGAGGTAGAGCAGCTCTTCGGTGATCCGGCGATGCCTGGCCATCATGTCGGCCAGGAGCGCCATCACGCCGACGATGACGCTGAGCGTGAGCAGCCCGCCGCCGATGGAGATGAGGCTGGTGAACGGCTGCGTCTTGCCGGGGTTGAAGATGAGGTAGTTGGCCGTCACGACGCCCAGCATGGCAAAGCCCGGCAGCGCGAGCAGGCCCGCGATCACGCCGAAGAACTTCAGCGGCCGGATGTCGCGCATGGCGCGGATGATGATCGGGCCGGTGTTGGCGGCGTACTTCCAGACGCTGCTGGCAACGCGGCTCTCGCCGAACTCACGCGTCCCGCGGACCTTCAGCGGCACCTCGATGATGCGGAGGTTCTTGCTGAACAGATCGATGAAGCACTCCTGCGTATACGTGTACCGGCCGAAGAGCGTCAGCCGGTAGAGCGCCTCGCGGTTGAACCCGCGAAAGCCGCACGAGACGTCGGTGAATCGCCCGCCGCCGCCGCAGGCGAAGTTGACGATCTTCACGACGGCCCAGTTGCCGAAGTACTTGATGCCCGGCATTTCCGGTCGATCGTCCGGGTTCTTGAACCGCGTGCACGTGACAAAGTCAGCCTTGTCCTCAAGGAGCGGCTGGACGAGCTTGGCGATGTCGGCCGAGTCGAACTGCCCGTCGCCGTCGATGTTGACGACCAGATCCGCCCCGCGACGCATCGCCGCTTCGATGCCGGCCTGAAAGACCTTGCCCAAACCACGCCGGCCGTGGACCTCAACGACGTGGGCCCCGGCGTCTCGGGCTTCGGCGGCGGTGGCGTCGGTGCTTTCGTCGTCCATCACGACGACTTCGACCGATTCGACGCCGGGAATGGTGCGAGGCACCTCCCGCACGACGCGGCCGATGGTCCGCTCTTCGTTCTGAGCGGGAACGGTGACGACAAGCTTCATCGGGGCCAGAAAGGTCAAGGGGCGGCCGCTGCCGAGGATCGGCGTGGCGCGGGGTCCGATCGTAGCGGTCCGGACTTGGCCGAACAATGCAATACCCCTCCCGCGTCGGCGAATCGCGGTTACGCGAACAGCGTGCTGAACCAACCACGTCACTGGTCGCCAAGAGGCTCACTCCGTCATCCCGAGCGAGCGCAGCGAGTCGAGGGACCTCGAATGGTTCCGCTCATCCCTCGTAAACGAGCTCCTTCGACTCGCTGCGCTCGCTCAGGATGACGAAAGGGCTTAGTCATTCGGGCACTTCGGACGAGATCGCTTTGAGCAGCTCGCGGGTCAGCGGCGGCATCTCGTTGGCGTAGAGCGTCATCCCGCCGTTGGCCTGAAGCGAGACTTCATAGATCCGGCCAGGCTCGAAGATGCCGAAGACTTGCTGGCCGAAGGCGACCTTCACACCGTTCTTCTCCGCGACGGCCGGTTCGCGTGCCATGTCCCAGAAATCCTGCCAGAGCTCGCGTTCGAACTGGGCCCGCTGCTCGTCAAGGCCGATGGCTTCGGGCTCGCCCTCGTAGAGCCGTGGCGAGTCGCCGTGCGGGTCGATGGCCTGAGCACGCTCGGGCGACGTGGCCGAGCCGTGGATGGCGTCCCACATGAAGATGCTCTTACCGCGAAGCGCGTCGCCGCGAGCAATGTCAGCTTCGCCGAAGCGGATGACCAGGGCCGAGATGTGAACGCGTTCGCCCAAGACCGTGAACGCCTGGGCCGGCAGTTCCTCGCCGTCACGGCCGACGTCGAAGAAGAGCAGATCGGTTTCCAGGTCGCCGCCCGAGTTGCGTCGCTGGCCGGTGACGACGATGCGGGCGATGCGTTCTTCGAGCGTGAGGCGTTCGGCGACGTCCTGCAGGTAGGCGATTTCGCGTTCCTGCTGCTCGATGACGCGGTCCTTGGCCGTGCCGCGTTCCTGCCACCAGTACGCCCCACCGCCCGCCGCCCCGGCGACGGCAGCGAGCAAGGCGGCCTTGACGAATGTGCTGGCGGAAGCGGGCATGACGCTGCCGGAGTGTATCGGACGAGACGCGGTCAACGGGTCATGGTGTTTGCCACAACCAGTCGAATCAGCCAATCCGTCATCCCGAGCGAGCGCAGCGAATCGAGGGACCTCGTCCGGTCGTCATCCAAGACTCGCTGCGAGGTCCCTCGGCTGCGCTCGGGATGACGGAGGGCAGATCAGCGGTTCGACAGCGCTTCGAGCTCGGCGAGTGCCTGGTCGCGGGTGACGATGAAGACCTGAACGCCCTGGGACGGCGTGATGCTGCCGAGCCAGTTGAAGGTTTCGGCGTCGACGTAGTGCCGGGTCGGTTCGCCGGTGAAGCCGATGCGGGACGAGACGATGTACGCCTCGCGACGACCGCCGCCCGGAACTGAGACCTCGGCGGGCGGCTGGACATCGAGGTAGCGGCTCATCACCTCGCGACGCTCGGGCACGTAAGACGCCACCATGTAGCCGTCCCGTCCCCAAGTCGCGACCAGTCGCGGCAGGAGGTGATCAACCGCCGCCGGCACGTAGAACGCGGGCAAGTCGCGCTCCAGCGGGTCGCCCAGGATGTTGCCATCGACGGTGAAGACGACCTCGAGCTTTCGCTGGTCCTTGATTTCGAACGTCTGCCGCTCGCCGAGGCCCGGCCCGCGGCTCTGCGGCTCGCCGCGGACGGGGACGCGACGCGAACGCATCTGACCAATGACCGTGCCGACGGAAACGCCGGTGTCGGCCTCGTCGACAGGCTCGCCACCGAGCGGCACGCGTCGGGTGTGCTCGCGGAAGTCGCCGATGTCGAGCTCGCGGCTGGCATAGCTCCACGTCGCGCGGTCGAGGATCGCATCGCCGTCGCGGAGCCGCATGCGAATGCCGACGCGGACACCGTTGGCCAGGAGTGGTTCGAGTGCCGGGCCGCGGACCTTGGCGTCCTCGAATGCCTCGAAGCTCGTCGGTGGCAGGAGGTCGGCGGGCTCCTCGATGACGTGGGCGACGCCGATCGTCTCGCCGTTGCGTTGGATGGCCAGGAAGAACTCGCCCTGCGCCGCCGACGCAAGGTTCCCACGGGGCCCGAGCTGGACGAACATCGCCCGCGTCTTGCGGAGCCGCTTGTCCTGCTCGTCCGCCAACGCTGCCTGATCGATCAGCGCGAAGGAGGCGAACGCGTCGTTGAACAGCTTGACGGACCGGCGAACGTTCTCGTCGGCGCTCATGCGTTCAACCGGCCCGCCGGGTGCCTCGCTGACCATGGTCAACCGGAAGATCGTGCGATCGTCGCCCTGGATGATCGCTTCCTGATGCAAACGCGTATCGACGCCGGTGCTGTATCGGATCGCAAAGACGCCCGCGTCGGCATCGGGCAGCGGTGCGAGTCCGCGACGCAGCAGATCGCCTCCAAGGTTGCGTTGCACTTCGAGCGTGTAGGTGTCGAGCAGGCCTTCGGTCCGCGTGCCGTCGGCGGCGACGTCCGTCCGCAGATCACGCGGCTCGTCGAGCCGAAGGCGACGCAACTCGAAC
>JBCDKH010000149.1 GCA_038746835.1 Planctomycetota bacterium
GACTTCACCGTCTTTCCGATCATCGCACCGACCTTCACGGTGTTCGAGCTGACTCCGAATGTCACGCTTCCGGACGGCGAGTACGTGTTCGTCTCGCCAGGCAGCTTGCTGATCGATGTCAACAGCATTCCTGTCGACAGCCCGGCCTTTGCGGGCGACTTCTTCCTGCTGCGTGGCGATGCCAACGGCGACGCACAGGTCGACCTTGCGGACTTCGGCGTCCTGCGGGCGAACTTCGGCAGTTCGAATGCCACCTTTGCCCAGGGCGACTTCAACTTCGACGGCTCCGTCGACCTTGCCGACTTCGGCCTGCTGCGGGCGAACTTCGGCACGGAGGCCGGCGGATTCCGCGGCGTGCCGGTCGACTTTGCCGCCCTCACGCCGCCGCCGATCCTGTTCGACGACGAGAGCCGGAGCCTTTTCGCCTGAGAGTGCTCGTCCGTCATCCCGAGCGCAGCCGCGGGACCTCGCCTGCCTCTGGATGATCTTCCGGACGAGGTCCTTCGACTTGCAGCGCTCGCTCAGGATGACGGAGCTGGGCTAGGCCAATGCTGGTCAAATCGGTAGAGTGTCCACGGCGTGCTCAGGCACAACCACTACGAGCGTGCCTTCGAGGGCTTTTTGCGCGACAAGCGCATGCCGTACGTCGCGGTCGACGAGAGCAAGAAAGCCCTTTTCGCAGGCAGCCGGCTCAAGAGTTTCGACTTCGTCGTCTACTCCAAGACCGGGCCGAACCTGCTCGTCGACGTCAAAGGCCGCAAGGCGAAAGACAACGCCTCGCTGCAGACGTGGGCGACGCGTCGCGACGTCGAGGATTTGTACCAGTGGGAACGCGTCTTCGGCGACGGGTTCGTTGCGATGTTGGCGTACGCGTTCGAGATCGATCCCGTCCTGACGCCGCCGCCCGGGCACTTCCGGCTCGTCTGGCAGGATCAGGAACGGCACTATCTGCTGTTGGGCATCGTCCTACGCGATTACCGCGACGCCATGACCGAGCGCAGTGCCCGCTGGGACACGGTCACGGTCAACGCTGGCGACTTTCGACAGCTGGCCAAGCCGATGGAAGCGTGGCTGTGATGTCGGCTCGAATTGGACTGGCAGGCGTGTCTGCTATGCTGCCACCGTGCTTCACACCTTCAGGCGTCTGGCCATCCTGTGTGCGTTGTTCGTGACTTTCGCGCCAGCCACGGCCGTCCTTGCTCAAGTGAACTCGGAAGCCGACAAACGCGTTCGCGACGCCGACGGCCGACTGCGTGGTTACAACGAATCCGACGTCGTCGCCGAAGCCAGCGATCGCCCGACAGCCGCGTATTTCGTCTTTGCCGGCCTGACACTCGTCGCGGGCATTGCCCTGTTCAAGGACGCCCGCCGCACCCACCTCGACTAGCGGCCTCGTCCGCGGTCTCAACCCCATCGCCATGACGCAACCTCCGCCGTCACCTCGTCGATCGTCTTGGAAGAAGCCGTTGCTCGCCGCGCTGGTCGGCGTGAACGCTGTGCTCGGGCTTTCGCTTGCCGTGCCGTTCCTGCCCGGAGCTACGCCGGCCAACGCACAGGTTGCCGCCGGCCCGAGCGACTACGTGATGATCCCTGCCACGCTGACCAGCGCGAACCAGGACATCCTCTACATCATTGACGCCCGCACCGGCAACCTGACGGCGGCCGCGTTCGACCGGCAGAACGGCATCACGTTCATCGCGCCGCTTCCCCTCAGCCAAGCCTTCAACCAGGCCCGAGGCCGCTAGGACGACCACCATGGAACAAGCAACACAAACACAGGTCGTCGCTCACCCGCTGGATCGTCGCAGCTTCTGGCTCGGCGTGATGGCCGTCATCTTCGCGGTCCTGCTCGCCGCCCACGCGATTCGCCCGTCGGCGCTCATGTCGACGGCGTCCGCATCCGAGGTCGCCGACAGCCGCGAGTACCAGCTTGTCACCAGCCTTCAGGCCGATGGCAACGAGGCGCTCTACGTCCTCGAACGCCGCAGCGGCTTGGTCGCGATGGTCCAATGGGACATCAGCAACGGCCGACCCGAGGTCGTCGACGTGAAGCCCGTCCAAGGTGCATTCGGCGGACGCTAAATCCGACGACCTGACGGGTCACTTCAAGTGAACGCCCTGGTCACGGCGCAGGTCGATCCACTGCGGGTAGTTTCGCGACGGGCCGAACTGGTCGGTCGCTGAGAGCAGGTTCTCGAGCTTGCGCTCAGGCGACGGCTCGATGAGGAAGTCCGTCGATCGCGGTGCGCGGCCCCAGTAGAGCTCGGTGCCGTAGCGCGTCTGCAAGACCACAGGCGACGTGCCGCCTCCAGCGCTGGTGGCGACGTTGGGGCGGGTCGGCCGGGCAATGCCCGAGACGTCGACGACGGTGACGTCGGCCGCGGCTTCGATGCCGTGGAGCAGTCGCGCGACGTCCAAGCCAGCAGCAAGTGCGTCGCCACGCCAGGTCTGTCCGGCAGCGTCAGGCGGCGAGGTGTTGACGCCGGTCACGATCCGCAGGCCGCCGGTGACGGTTTCGCCAGAGCGCTCGCCCGAGCGAAGCCGTTCGACGGTCGCAAAGTCGTACGTCGGTGGAAGCAGGTAGGCCGTCGTGATCTCACCCGAATCGTCGGCCGCGACAAGGTGATAGCTCGCCGATCCGCCACGATCGTGCCGAACGACGGCAGCGGGGATGTGCCAGTCACACCGAACGACCAGCTCGTCGCCGTAGCGACGCACGTCGATGACGTCTTTGATCCATGGTTCCTCGCCGAGTGCGTCGACGGCTGCGTCGAGTGCAGCAGGATCGAGCTGCGACGCCGAAACGCCGTCCAGTGCGGTCCGCAGGCGTTCGGCGACGCCGGTCGCAATTGCGTCATCCATCCAGTCCGGCCGATCGACAAACTTGATCGCCAAGACCTCCGAGGCCGAGGCGTCGTGGTGAACGATGTCGTTCCGAACGTGCCCGGCCAGTGCGTTGTAGCCGACCAGGAGTCCGCCGACGATCGAGCACGCCCCGGCAGCTTTGATGCCGAACAGCAGGGCAGCACGGCGTTGCTCGCGTTTCTTGGTCGCCGCTTCGGCAGCCTCTCGCAGCTGGGCCTTGGTCTGGCGTCGCTTCTTGCGTTTGGAATGGTCGGGCGTGACGCGGGCCATGAAAGAGCAGGAAATCCCTGGAAATGCTTATCGGTCGGCGGCGGGTAGCGCCGCCAGCCAAGGTGTGAGAAGGAGGGCGGCGGACGGTTACTTGCGCGGGCCGTCCCTTAGCGGGCCCCTCACCCGACCGCCCGTCGCGGGATGCTAAGCCGCCAGAACCGGCGTCTGCTCGCCACGAGCCGCCGCCCGTTGGACCAGCCCGTCGCAGAGCTCCTCAAAGCCCAGGCCGGTGTGCCGAGCCGCATCGGGCAGCAGCGAGCGACCCGTGAAGCCGGGCATCGTGTTGACTTCCAGCAGCCAGATCTCCCCGGCCGGCGTGACCATCATGTCCGCACGGGACAAATCGCGACAGCCGAGCTTTTCGTGGGCCTTCACGGCAACGTCGCACAGGCGGACGAGCACGTCGGTCGTCACGAACTCCGGCACGTCGAATCGGTGCGGCGCGCCGTCGGGTCGGTACTTCGCACCGTAATCGAACCAGCCGGCGGACGTGTTGGAGGCATCGATCCAGATCGGCGGCAGGGCTTCGTTGCCGAGGATGCCGACGGTCATCTCGATGCCGTCAACCATGTCCTCGACCATGCACCGGCCGTAGCGGGCCAGCAGGTAGCTCACAGCCGCGTCGACGTCGGCAAGGTTGGTCTCCTGTTCGCGACGTCGGACGAAGACATCGAGGCTGCTTCCACCGGCCAGCGGCTTGACGACCACGTCGCGGTCGATCGAGAGTGGCTCCATCGTGTCGATCTCCACGGCGGCCGGTGTCAGCAGACCAGCCTCCTCGAAGACCTTCTTGGCAACCATCTTGTCCATCGCGCGTCGCGCGGGCTCCGGTCGTGATCCCACGTACGCCAGGCCGCGGGCTTCGAGCTCGTCCTGCAGCGGACCGCCCTCGCCCCACGGGCCGTGCATGGCAGGGAAGACGACATCGC
Source organism: Planctomycetota bacterium (assembly GCA_038746835.1). Taxonomy (NCBI): domain Bacteria; kingdom Pseudomonadati; phylum Planctomycetota; species Planctomycetota bacterium. Next base: position 4,065 of record JBCDKH010000149.1, read on the forward strand.
ACGGGACATCAAGTGCCGCGAGATCGCCAGGGCCGGCGTCCGCGAAGTGGACGTCGTGGCCGGAATTGGCAAGTGCAGCGGCGACGGCTCGACCGCTGGCGAGGCTCACGCCGCGTTCGCCATCGGGTCCACCGGCCAAGACGGTGATGCGCAAGGTTTCCATGGGAACGGTCCTTCGTTCACGAGGCTTGGAGGAGGGCACGATCACGCCTGCGGCGCATCGGCCACTGCTGCACTTCCGTGTGCAGCCGAACGCCATGGCGCTGCCGAACGCGTCGGCGGACCAGGGCGATGAGATGCCGCACGTCTCTGCTTCGGCAAGAGGCGTCAGCGGTGATGAAGTTCGCATGCAGCTCGCTGACGCGAGCACCACCCACGGCCAGTCCCTTCAGACCGGCGGTGTCGATGAGTCGGCCGGCAGAATCGCCGGGCGGATTCTTGAACGCGCAGCCGCACGAGCGTCCGTCGCGTCCGCCAAGCGGTTGGCTCTGTCGCTTGTACGTCCAGACTTCCCTCGTCCGTGCCGCGACGACTTCGGGCGAGCTCGGAACGAGGTCAAAGGTCGCCGAGACGACGAACGGCGCTTCGAAGCCGCTGGTGCGATAGCCGAAGCCGCCGTCGTTCTTGGTGATGGTGCGTGCCGTGCCATCCTGGTCGAGGACGCGGAAGTCGCGGACCGTCGAGGCGATGTCGCCGAATCGTCCGCCGGCGTTCATGCGGAGCCCGCCGCCGACGGTGCCGGGGATGCCGGCCATGCATTCGAAGCCGCTGAGGCCGAGTCGCTCGCACTGCTTGGTCAGCTTCGCGAGGCTCACGCCGCCGCCAACGGTGATCGACGAGCCGTCGACCTCGACACGTTCCCAAAACCGCCCGGCCAGTCGCACGACGCATCCGTCCACGCCGTCGTCGCCGACCAGCAGATTGGCACCGAGGCCGAGCGGGTAGACGTCGACGCCTTCTGCGTCGCAAAAGGCGAGCACGTCGGCCAACTCAGTCTCGTCTGTCGGCATGGCGAACCAACGAGCCGGACCGCCGAGGCGATACCACGTGTGCGCCGCGAGCGGCTCGTTTTCGCGAAGGCAAGCTGGAAGCGTCAACGTTGTCATGCGGCTTCCTTCACAGTGTCGAATGTGCCGTCGACCAGCATTCGGCCGACCTTCCAGACGTCGCCCGCGCCCATCGTGACGACGAGGTCACCGTCGCGGATTTCGCCGCGAACTCGGCGGGCAACGGCGTCGAATCCCGGGACGTGCTCGCCGTGCTGTCCTGCGTCGCGGACGCGTTGGGCCAGCGTGTCGCTCGTGACGAACCGGCGATCGTCCGCCGTGTCGCGAACGGAGTAGATGTCGGGGAAAAAGACGAGGTCCGCCGCGGCGAAGCTGGTCGCGAAGTCAGCCAGCAGGTGCCGCGTTCGGCTTGCCTGGTGCGGCTGGAACACGCACAGCAGTCGGCCGTCGCCCTTGGAGAGATAGCGGTCGCGAAGGGCGCCGAGCGTGACGCGAATCTCCGTCGGATGGTGGCCGTAGTCGTCGACGACATCGACGCTGGTCCCGTGGACGAGGCCGAGGTGCGACTGTCGTCGGTCGACGCCGCGGAAGTCGTTCACAGCCAGCGTGGCCTGGTCGACGGTCGCACCAGCGGCCACCGCAGCGGCGACGGCCATGGCGGCGTTCATGAGGTTGTGTCGTCCGGGCAGCTTCAGGTCGAGCGTTGCGACGAGCTTGTCGCCAAAGAGCAGTCGTCCCTGTGGCCGGCCATCGACCAGGCCGGCGGGCACGAGCGTCCAGTCGCATCCGAGACCCTGACCGACTCGCCAGACCGGCTTGTCGCCGGCGAGTCCGTGGCTGTTGGGGTCGTCGCCGTTCAGGATGACCCGGCCGTCGTCCGGTACGAGCCGGCAGAACTCGCCGAACGTCTCGACGATCTCTGGCAGGCCTCCCGGGTAGGTGTCGAGGTGATCGGCCTCGACGTTGGTGACGACGGCGATGTGTGGACGAAGCTTCAGGAACGAGCGGTCGTATTCGCACGCCTCGGCAACGAACGCGTCGCCCGAGCCGCTGTGCGACCCGCCGCCAAGCTGCGGGATCGTCCCGCCGACGACGAACGACGGATCGAGCCCGCCACGGACGAGTGCGTAGCTGATGAGCGCCGACGTGGTGGTCTTGCCGTGTGTCCCCGCGACCGCCACGCCTTGCCGCTCCGCCATGACAACGCCGAGCAAGTCGGCATAGCTGGTGACCGGCAGGCCAAGCTGACGCGCGCGAACGAGCTCCGCATTGTCGTCCTTCACGGCCGCGGTCCGGACGACCAGGGCAATGTCTTCGGTCAGAAGCGATCCGTCCTGAACGTGCCCGATCGTGCAGCCGCGTTCACGCAGGCGAGCGACGACCTCGTCGTCGGCTGGATCAGTCCCGGTGACGGTCGCTCCGGCATCGAGCAGCACGTGCGCAAGGCCACTCATGCCGCAACCGGCAATGCCGACGAAGTGCACCCGTTGTTGGTTGAAGCGGCTGACGGGGCGTTCCGTGCCCGGCCGAGACAACTCGGGTGCGCCATCCATCCGTGGTGGCGCGGGAGGCTGCATGTGGTGCAGAGACTACCAAGAACGTCTGCCGATGCAATTCAGGCGGCCGGTTCGTAGTATCTCTGCATGAAGGCCGATCACTTCGAGCAAGCACTTCGCGACTTCCGAAGCCGCCAGCCGTTCGAGCCGTTCTACATCGAGCTCACGAGCGGAAAGATCATCAGGATTTTGCATCCTGAAGCCCTCGCCAGCCAGAACGGGCAAGCGGCACACGTTGCGACCGACGCAGCGGTCACGATCTTCGATCACGAAGGCGTGGCTCGCCTGTTCTACGAAAAGCGAGAGGTTGCCGAGTCGAATTCCTGAGTTCGGCGAGCGAGCCTTAGCCCACCAGGCACACGACGAAGCTTCTGCCAGAGACTCAGCCGCCGTCGCTCGGTGAAGACGTCGAAGTCGGCGGCTTCGATGGCGTCCAGAATCCCGCCGTAGACGACGGCCATGATGGCGGCGGTTTGGCGGGTGCCGTCGAGCGGGATGTAGCCGAGCCCGGCAAAACCCTCGCCGTACAGAGACCTCGCCCGGCCGACCTGGAAGCTGCAGAAACGTCGCCATTCGTCGTTGACAGCTCGGCCATGGCTGAACGCGTCGACGTCGTTTTCCGTGATGCCGAATCGCAGCAGTTCGTCCGCCGGAAGATAGAGCCGGCCGCGGCGCCAGTCCTCTTTGACGTCGCGCAAGATGTTTGTCAGCTGCATCGCGTTGCCCATCGCAATCGCGTGCTGCTTGGCCGCCGGATCGGTGACGCCGAAGACGCCGCACATCATCAGGCCGACCACGCCCGCGACGAGGTAGCAGTACTGCTCCAGCGTCGGCCAGTCCGCGTAGCGGCTCACCGTCAGGTCGGTTTCCACGCCCGCCGCCAGATCGTCGAACAGCGTCCGGGCGATGTCGCAGGTTGACAGCGTCTGCCGGGCGGCTTCAGCGACAGGGTCGTCCAACGGCTTGTCGTCGTACACGCCGTCGAGCAACCGGCCAAAGTCGGCGACGGCTCCGCATGCGGCGCCGACGTCCGGGGCCTCGTCGACCGCATCGTCCAGCCTTCTGCACAGGGCGTACACCGCGTAGGCATGACGCCGCTTGTCCTTCGGCAGGAAGTGGCTGGCGAAGTAGAAGCTCTTGGCGTGATGTCGGCAGACCGCCCGGACGGCCGCGTACGGATCGGAAGCTGACGCGGACGACACGGCCAAGGCGTCACATTGTGCCCAGGCCTGGCAGTGCGTCCAGCCAGACGCTCGCTGTTGTCCGACGTGGCGGGGCGGGTTACGGTCGCAGACGGTGACGCCTTCCCTGCCCGCGAGTCTGCTGCGTGTCTTGCTGCTGACGGCCGTCGTTGGTCTCGTCGGTTGTGCCGGAAGCCCGCGTGGCTACCCGGATAACGCCCGCCCGAGCATCGATCGACGTGGGATCGACTTCCCGTCGGGCATGCAGCTCGACATCGTCGCCAAGAACCTCACCGGCGCGACGGCCATCGCGCTCGACGAAGAAAATGGCTACGTCTATCTCGGCGATCGCTTCCCACGCGGCGACGAGATTCGCATCCAGCGGCTGGAGCTGGAGACCGGCGAGATTGAGGAGCTTTATCCGGCACGCAACGCAATCGTCAGCTGGTTCGATGGTCGCCCTCGGCTGAAGGCACCGGTCGGTGGTCTTCTGGTCCACGAAGGCGAGCTTTACGTCACGGCCCGCGGCGGCGATGGACTGGGGCTCGTCGTTGCGTTCGACATCGCTGACTGGAAGCCGAAGGACCGCCGGCCACCCATGCGGACCGTCGTCGGCGAGTTGCCAGCGCGGGGCGATCACGCTGTCACCGACCTAGCACTCCATCCGCTCACCGGCCGGCTCTTTTTCGGAGTCGGCAGTGCGACCAACAGCGGCGTCGTCGGGCTCGACAACAACGAGGCCGGTTGGCTGAAGCGACATCGCGACTTCCACGACGTGCCGCTGGTGCCTCTCAAAATCTTCGGCTATCGCTTCGATACCGAAGACCCCTTTCGAGGTCTGATCTACCCCGACAAGGTCAACACCGCACCTTTCAACGCGTTCGGCCAAAGCGGTCAACGCATTCCGCCGGCCGACAATCAGAAACCGACCGCCGCGGTCTACAGCGTCGACCCGACAGGCGGCGATCTTCGCATCGAAGCCCACGGCATTCGCCATCCGACGGGGCTCGCGTTCAACGAGTTTGCCCAGCTCTACGCCGCCAACCAGGGCATGGAGCGCCGCGGCACCCGCCCGGTGCGCGACGATCCGGATGCCGTACTTCGCCTATTCAGCATCGAATCCGGCGAGCGGCCGACTTGGTACGGATGGCCGGACTATTCCGCCGACCTGCTGCCGGTGACGCAGGAGCGCTTCCAACCCGTTACGCCGCTACTGGCCCGCACCGGCTACGACGAGTTGAGCTTTCTCATCGACCACGACGCCAGCAACGACGGCGAGGGACTCGAAACGCCCAACCGCGATGCCTTGCTGACGGCGATCCTGCCGTCGCTGTCGGGCGCGTCGGGCATGTCGTTCATCCCGA
>JBCDKH010000150.1 GCA_038746835.1 Planctomycetota bacterium
CGGTCGTAGTCGCCCGGAGCAACGCCGTGCGTGTCGGCCAGCCGGAAGAGGTTGTCCAACTTAGTGAACGTTCCGTCGCCGTCGTTCCGGTAGTGAAAGATGGGCGTCTGGTTGTGGTTGTAGAAGATCAGGTCATAGAAGCCGTCACTATCCATGTCGGCAACGGTCGGCCCGCCGTACTTGGTGTCGGGCCTGGAGTAGATCTCGGCGAAGCTCGAGACGTCGAAGAAGACGACCGGTCGCTCTTCGCTCGGCGTGAAGTCGGCCAGCGCGTGCGATGTCGCTCCGAAAAGCGCGGCGGCAGCGATGGTGGCGGCTGTTTGGATTTTGAGGTGCATGGAAGGTCTCTGGTTGACGGATGAACAGACTCAGGGAGCAGTTTCGACTTCAGGGATGATCGCTGGCGGAATGTCGAGCTTCTTGTCGTCGGCGCCGGCCGCAAAGTTGGAACGGGCGTAGGTGTTGGGCTTGGACCAGTCGACCTCGACCCGCCCGTCGCCGAGGACGATTCGGCCGAGTTTGTCGCGGAGGAAGGCTGCCAGCTCGCGGTACTCCGGGTCGTTTGCCACGTTGTCCCGCTCCAGCGGATCGACGGCCAGGTCGTAGAGCGCCAGGTCGACGTCCTCGACCGGCGCGTTGAGCGCCCATTCGATGTCGCGGCCAATCATGTCCGGCGGTGGGCTGCCGTTGAAGGGGCGCGTCCGCATGGAGAAGCGAAAGCGATCGGTGTGCAGGTACGCCCGCGGACCCGCGACGACGCTGATCTCGCCCAACGCATACGCGCGCTCGGCGTGCACGCCGTTGTGGACGTCCAGCAGGCTGTAGCCGTCGAGGTGCTCGAACGTGTCATCGGCGAGGTCTGCCCCGGCGGCCTGCAGGAGCGTCGGCTTGACGTCGACGTACTCGGTCAGCTGTCGATTGATCTGCCCCGCGGGAAACAGCGACTTGTCGGAAGAGACGACAATCAACGCGTTGCCGACCGACTGGTGCCATGGCGAGAACTTGGCGGAAATGCCTTGCTCGCCCAGGTGCCAGCCGTGATCGCCGACTTGGAACAGGATGAGCCACGGCCGACCGCTGGCTTCGCTGTGCTGCTTGAACGCTTCGACCGCTCGGCCGAGCAATGCGTCGCCGTGGGCGCAGAAGGCGTAATAGTCCTGGGCCATCTGCTGCATCTCGTCGGACGTCATCTCGTCGACCTGGCCGACGTTGTGAATCACCTGCAGCTGTTCGGGCATGTCGTCGAACTCCGCCTGATCGAACTCCGGAATGTCGTACGTGTGCTTCCGGAAACGGTCGCGCACCGACTTGGGCGGCAGCACCGGCGTGTGCGGCAGGTGGAAGCCGAGGTGCATCAGAAGCGGCTTCTCCGGATCTGGCCCCTGCACCGGCTTGCCCCAGAGCGTCTCGTACGGCTGGCCCGCATTGAGCAGGTGGTTCTCGAACTCTTCGACCACGCGCGCGTCGACCGTTCGGTCGGCCGGCATCGGATTTTCGCCGCCGAGGATGATGTCGGAGCTGGCTCGCGTGTAGCCGCGGAGCAGATCGAACTCTTCGGTAAGCGCGTCCTTGGCCCGCTTGTCCTCTTCGGTGATCGGGCCGTCCGTGCGCGTCAGGAAGTGCTGCTTGACGCGGCCGTCTGGGTAGTGCGTGGTTTCAGCGCGGCCTAGGTCTTTCCACTGCCCGCCGGTGGTGTCGTAGACGTTGTTGACGACGAGGTCGCCAAGGCCCTGACGCTGGAGGTCGTTCTTGAAGTGGACGCGGTGATCCCAATGCCCGGCGTCGTGGAAACCCTGCCCAGGTCCCCAGCCGTAGATGTACGAGTCGGCCTTGCCGAAGGTCGCGGTCGTGTAGCCGAGCTCGCGCAGGAACTGCGTCACCGTCGGCCGAGTGAAGTCGGGCATCTGATGCGTCAGCTCGAACGCCAGATGACCCGTGCGGAACGAGTAGCGACCGCTGTGCACCGAACCACGCGATGGTGCGCAGACCGGTGCGTTGTTGAACGTGTTGACGAACAGCACGCCCTCGGCGGCGAGGCGATCGGTGTTGGGCGACTCGACGTAGCCGAGCGGGCTGTTGTCGGTCCCGTAGACCGCGCGGTTGTAAGCCTGGATCGAGTCTGGCCGGTGGTCGTCAGTGACGATCCAGAGGATGTTCGGCTGCACGTCGGACGCGTCGTCGGCCGACGTGCGATTCGGCACCACGAGCATCGAGCCGACGGCTGCGACGGCCCCGACGATCCACCGGGCGAGAGTTGAAGACTGTGACATGGTGTTGGTCCGAACGGTCGCCGCAGGGAACGACGCGACCATCAGTTCATCGGGTAATGGTGCAGAAAGTCGATATCGAGACGGACATCGCTGAGCTCGTACTCCGGCTTGTAGAACCAGATGTTCGAGAGCACGAAGAACTGATCGGAGCGATAGTTCCGGTCCAGCGTGTGGCTGTCCGGATCGGTCGTGTCGGTGAACGCGACGGGCGTGCCCATCAGCTCCCACGCTCCGTCGACGTGCTTCCAGACACGCACGTGGTCGGGCGTGTACTCGAAGCCCCACGTACGCCACCCGTCGAAGTCCGTGCGGCCGTGCAGCATGTAGACGCTCTCCTCGATCTTGGAGCCGCCTTCACGCGCGGGAATCGCGCGGGCGTGGAACATCCGCTCCCACTTGATGTACTCGAACCAGTCGATCTCGACGGTCTTGCCGTTGTCGTTGGGTCGGTTGCGGCGGCCGACGCCCATGTTGTACGAGAAGGACCAGATCGCCGGGTGCGCCGCGTAGGCCTTCTCGGCATCCAGACCGCGGACGCGCCATCGGCAGACGGTGAAGCCGTAGCGGTGTGGATGAATCGCAGAGACCCCGGCCTCGCCATCCTCGCTCGCGAGCAAGCTCAGGTACGTCGCGTCGTCTTCGGTTTCGATCTGGTTGTGGGACGCCTTGATGTTGCCGGCCGCGCCGTCGGATCGGGCTTTGCTCTGCCGCTTCTCCCACCGGTTCGGGTCGATGCGGTCGAAGTCGTCCGAGATCATCGGATCGATGTCGGCCGCAAACGAAGAGCGAAGCTCTGCGGGAACCGCTGGCGGCGTCGAGGTCTGTTCCTTTGCCGCGCTCGCGCACGAAACGCCAGTCAGGCCGACGAACAAGAGAAGGCCGGTCGTGTGATGTGTGAGTTTCTGGGCTAGCAAGGTGCTCCTCCGTCCGGAAGCGGTTTGGTTGTACATCGGTGAACTTGCATTGTAAAGCACAATGCCCGACCCAGGCAGGAGTGGCAGGCAGACGGCGGCGTCAGGTGAGCTTGAGGCCGTACGCCAGATCAGACGACGGCCGCCGTGTCGGCGGCGTTATGGTGATCGTGTCGCCGGTGCGATCGAACGTGAGCGGTCCGTCGACGCCGAGCAGTTCGACGCGTCCGACCGCGCGGTCGGCGACGTCTTCGATCTGCCACGTCCCGCCCGCATCTGGCCAATCCATGGCAATCGCATAGAGCGCCGGGCCCTTGGTGGTGAAGCGATAGTCGCCGAAGCCGAGCGGGCTTTCCTTCGGCTCGGCGAAGTCGCCGGTCGGAATGTCGTTGCCCTGGCCGTAGCGCGACCACGGCCGGGTGTCGTAGATCGCCTCGCCGTTGATCGCGAACCAGTGGGCGAGTGCATCGAGGATGGCCAACGCTCGATCATCCAGCGTGCCATCAGCTCGGCCGGGGAAGTTGAGCAGCAGGTTGCCGTTCTTGCTGACGATGTCGGCCAGCATGTGCACGACGAGTTGTGGCGACTTGTACTCGCGCTCGCGGTCGTAGAACCAGCCGCCGATGCATGTGTCGGTCTGCCACGGCTCGGGCCAGATGCGGTCGACGCCGCCGCGCTCCAGGTCGAGCGTGCCGATGCCCTCGACGTACTCGCCGTGACCGCCGGCCTCGGCCGTCCGCCCCGGCTTGGCGTCGGCCTTGGTCGACTGCTTGTAGCTCTTGAGGTTGAAGACCGCCTCGAGCCGACCGTCGCGCCGGGCGACGTTGCGGTTGTAGAAATCGGCCAGCACGCCGCGGCCGACCTCGCCGAATGGGATCGCCCCGTCGGTGTAGAGCAGGTCCGGGTCGTACTGCTCGACGAGATCGTTGATGCGGTCCGCCCACTGCTGGCACCACCACGCGGGCGGATCGATCGGGTACTGCCGGTTGGTGTCGTCGTGCGGCGGGAAGTAGAGGTCCTCGAAGCCGGGCGTCAGACCGTCGTACGGCACGCCTGCCTTCGGTCCGGACTGGTCGTGCCCCTTGTTCGTGTTGAACCACGAGTACGCCCGCTCCAAGTGCTCCGTCACGCCGAAGCGCAGGCCGTGATGCCGGGCGGCGTCTCGCCACGCACCGACGATGTCCCGGCGTGGCCCGTGGTTGACGGCGTTCCAGCGGTGGTGCTGCGAGTTCCAGAGGTCGTAGTTGTCGTGGTGGACGCCCATCGACACGAAGTACCTAGCCCCGGCGGCCTTGTACTTCGTCATGAGCGCGTCGGCATCAAAGTGCTCGCACGTCCACAGCGGGATCAGGTCCTTGTAACCGTGCTCTGACGGGTGGCCATAGTGGTCGAGGTGATGGGCGTACTGCGGGTGTCCCTCGACATACATGTGCCGGGCGTACCAGTCGCCCGCCTCCGGCACGCACTGCGGGCCCCAGTGCGCCCAGATGCCGAACTTCGCGTCGCGAAACCAGTCCGGACAGACGTACTGCTGCAGCGACGCCCAGTTGCTCTCGAAGTGCATGGCGGGCGTCACGATCGCACGACAGACGGGGCAGTTCAAGCGACGGTGACCTTGAACTGTCCTTGTAAAGCCGGCCGGTTCAAGGTAGAACCCGCAGCGCGTCTTCCGGAGCCGGAGGCCGCGCCTCATGTCGACCGACGCCTTTCCATACACCGTTACCGACGACGTCACCAAGCGGCCGCTGAGCGCGTCGATGCGGCGGAGCTTCGAGCGATATCCGGCGTACCGACCGGAGGACAATCCGCTGTTCACGGCGTTCAAGTACACGCCGCTGGAAGGCTTCGACTACGCCGGCGGTAATGGCACCGTCTCGCGGCGCGACGCGTCGAAGATCATCTGCGAGAACGGCAAGTTCTACGTCTGGTACACGCAACGCCAGACGCCGCACGCCCCGGTCGGCATGGGCCGAGCCAAGGAAGCCACCGACGCGATTCCGTCGTCCGACTGGGACCTGGCCGAGATTTGGTACGCGACCAGCGAAGACGGCTTCCGCTGGACCGAGCACGGCCCAGCGTTTGAGCGTCCGGCCAAACCCGCACCAGGTTGGCGCTCCGTCTCAACGCCCGACATCCTGAAGTGGAAAGGGCGGTTTTACCTCTACTTCCAGGCGTTCACCGAACCCAGCGGGCTGCGCGGCGACTATTGCCCGGTCTCCGTCGCCCACGCCGATTCGCCCGACGGGCCGTGGACGATTCACGAGGGCGAGGTGCTGCCGACGGGCGAGGCCGGTGCATGGGACCAGTTCGCGGTGCACGACCCGCACCCGCTGGTCCACGACGGCAAGGTCTACGTCTACTACAAGTCCGCCTTCGGTCGGCCGGACGTGCTGACGCTCGGGCAGGGCCTGGCCATCGCGGACGATCCGCTCGGGCCGTTCGAACGACATTCGCTCAATCCGCTGATGATGTCGGGCCACGAGACGGCGCTCTTCCCCTTCAACAAGGGCTTGGCCGCGCTGACGATTCGTGACGGCAACGAGCACTACACGGTCCAGTATGCCGAAGACTGGGTCAACTTCGACATCGCCTCGATCGTCGAGTTCCCACCGACGGCTGCCGGGTTCTTCGATCCGGACGCGTTCACCGACTCCGGCGACGGGCGGGGCGTGAGTTGGGGTCTGTGCCACTTCGTCAACGCCGGCGGGCCGGGACGGCAGCACTCGATGCTCGCTCGGTTCGACTGCGACCTTCGGCAGGAAGTCACCGATCCGGTGATGAAGTCGACGAAGTACCTGCACAAGCCGAGTGCCTACTTCGACCAGCCGCTTCCGCATGATGTGCGCGAAACTCGTGCATCGAACGCGACGCCGGATCCGGTCGGCGTGAACCCCGAACGTCAGGCAGCTCCGACCGGCGGGCCGTTCCCGTACGCGTTGGTGTCGGGTCTTGGCGATCGCCCGGTCAGTCGTGCCTTGCGGCGGACATTCGAGCAGTATCCGGCCGCACGCCCGGAAGAGAATCCGTTGTTCAGCGCCTTCAAGTACACGCCACTGGAGGGCTTGGATTACAGCGACGGCGATGGAACCGTCTCGCGGCGCGATCCGTCGAAAATCATCTTCGAGAACGGCCGGTACTACGTCTGGTACACCAAGCGTCACACCGCCTCGCCACCGCTCGGCATGGCCGGGGCTGCCGACGCGACGGACACTGTGGCCTCGGCCGATTGGGACCTGGCTGACATCTGGTACGCGACCAGCACCGACGGCTTCACCTGGCAGGAGCAGGGCGTCGCCGTGGCCCGACCACCCAAGCCGGACGTCGGATGGCGATCAGTCTGCACGCCGGACATCCTGAAGTGGAACGGCCGCTTCTACCTCTACTACCAGTCGTTCGTCGAACCCAGCGGCCTGCGAGGCGACTACTGCCCGATCGGCGTCGCACACGCGGACTCGCCCGACGGGCCTTGGACGCGCGTCGACGGCGTCGTGCTGCCAGAAGGCAAGCCCGGCGAGTGGGACCAGTACGCCGTCCACGGGCCGTGCATGCTGGTGCACGACGGCAAGATCCACTGCTACTACAAGTCGGCGTTCAATCGCCCGGACAAGCTGTGGGTCGCACTCGGCCTTGCGATCGCCGAAGATCCGCTCGGGCCGTTCGAGAAGCACCCGCTCAACCCGGTGCTGAACTCCGGCCACGAGACGAGCCTCTTCCCGTTCAAGGACGGCCTAGCGGCGCTGCTCATTCAGGATGGGGCCGAGCACTACACGGTGCAATTTGCGAAGGACTGGGTGAGTTTCGAGATCGCGTCGATCGTGGAGCTCGCACCGACGGCCGCGAAGTTTTTCGACGCTGACGCCTTTGCCGATTCTGGTGACGGACCCGGTGTGAGCTGGGGGCTTTGCCACTTCGTCAACGCGGGCGAGACCAAGCGTTCGCACTCGATTCTGGCACGGTTCGACTGCGATCTGCGTGCCCAAGTGACCGATCCAGCACTCAAAGACACCCACTACCTGCACCGACCCGAAACGTACTTTGGCCAGCCACTGACCCCGCAGCAGCGGCACCGCGCCGAGGCCGAGGCGGCTGCTTGGAGGAACCGATGAGACCACTTGCTTCAATCACCCGATCGATCGCAGCGGCGATGACCCTCTGCGCCACGTCCGCGGCCTGGGCGGACGACCACGCTGACGACGCACAGCAGCAGCCCAACATCCTTTGGATCATCACGGATGATCATCGCAGCGACTCGATCGCCGCATACAACCAGGCGACGCGCGGTCAGGCACAGAGTCGGCTTGGCTACGTCGAGTCGCCACGCACCGACGCCCTGATCGCGGAAGGTACGCTCTTCAGCAACGCGTGGTGCAACTCGCCGGCGTGTGCACCGTCGCGCGCCGCAATGCACACCGGGCGCTATCCGCATCGCAGTGGCATCTACGGCTTCGAGAAGGCGCACCTCGACTCCGACGTCTCGAGCACGCTCGTGCAGGGCGTCATGAAGGACCACACCTACCAGCCCGCCCACTTCGGCAAGAGCGGCGTGCGCATCTTCCCGTACGAGTCGATGAACCAGTGGCAGCCGCCCGGCTACTACGACCCACGCGTCACCAAGCGCAGCCTCCACGAGTTCGAGGGCAGCGACTTCTGGTTCAACAGCCCGTGGGGCCAGCACGACGGCAAGGGCATGGTCCTCGGCACCGAAGAGGTCTACCGCTTCCCCGACGGCCGCGTCGAACGCTTCTGGCGTAGCCGCGTGGACCGCGAGATCACCGCGGAGGAGAAGGCCCACCGAGCCAAAGTCGAGGAAGAGCTGGACATCCTCCGCACATACACGCGAAGGAACAAAACGCTCATCATCGGCGGCGTCTCATCGAACACGACCTGGAACACCATCGACGGTGCGACGGTGAAGTCGATGCAGCGCTACCTCGATCATCAGGGCAAGTCGTACACCCTGATCGACGGAAAGACCAAGGCCGAGGGGCCGGATCCGAGCCAGCCGATCTTCATTCACCTTGGCTTCAGCGGGCCGCACACGCCGGTCCTGCCGAGCAAAGAGTTTCGCGACCGCTTCATGGACAAGTCGTACGCCGTCCCCGCCTTCGACGAGAAGGAGCTGGAGCTGCTGCCCGAGACCATGCAGCAGCTGCACGACGACATGAACTTCTCGCGCATGACCGACGACGAGAAGCAGCAGGCCATCCGCGACTACTACGCGCTTTGCGCCATGCTCGACTACCTCATCGGCGAGGCGGCCGACTCGTTCAAGGCGTTCAGCGAGGCCAACGGCAGGCCGTGGGTGATCGTCTACGTCGTCGGCGATCACGGCTGGCACCTCGGCGAGCAGGGCATCGAGGCGAAATTCGGTCCGTGGTTCGAGTCCAACCACGGCAGCATCATCGCCGTCTCGTCCGACAAGTCGCTCTTCCGTGCCGGCCAGGTGCACGACGGCTTCGTCGAGTACGTCGACCTAGTCCCGACCTTCTACGACGCGGGCCATATCGACAAAGAGGAGCACCCCGAGCTCGACGGGCTCAGCCTGCTCGATCTGGTCAGCGACAACCCGCCGCGACGAGACTATGTGATCGGCGAGTTCAATCAGGTCCGCGGCGAGCGGTCGTACCTGCGGACGAAAGACTTTGCCTTCTCGATGCGCTGCCGGCCGTACTTCACGAAGCCGGGCGACGGGTACGCTCCCGGCGAGCAGATCATGTGGGGTCTGGAGGCATCGGCCGAAGACGTGCAAATGACGCTGTACGACCTGCGTGTCGATCCGCTGGAGCGCGTCAACGTTGCGTATCACGAGCTGTACGAAGAGCTTGCAACGTTCTTCCGAAACAAGCTCGCCACGATCATCCTCGGCGACGGCCGGGTCGAGGCGGCCTGGAACGAACGCAACGAATACCACTTCAGCAACTTCGCACCCGGCGCCCACGATCGCATCCTCGACTTCCCCGAGGGCGTGGTGCCCGAGCCTCA